>JBBRJI010000081.1:0-13195 GCA_038219625.1 Pirellulales bacterium
GCGGACTACTCCGCGTCGAAATCCGAACCGTGCTTCGGGACTGCGGAGTGTTCGTCTGTTGCTCTAGCCAATAGACCGAGTCGTCTACTTTTTGTTTAAGCCATTGGTCGATACTGGCTGCGAGAGAACTCAAGCGCTGGCTTGCCGACATCATTTCGAGACGGCTGTTGGCGTCTTTCAGGTCTTGTCCGAATCGCTCGAGTTGCTCCGAAAGCGTCTGCAGTCGTTCTCCCAAAACAGATTCGATAAGCAAAGGGGTTCGGACGCGTCCGTTGGCTTTTTCTTGACCGGCGTGCCAGCCGGCTAAGTCCGCGGTGAGATCGTCGAGCGATTCCATGCAGCGGTAGGTGTCCTGCGTTAATTGTTTGAGCCCGAGGGCTACCAAAATGCCCTTTTCGTTTCTCGGGTTGTAGAGTTTTCGAAGGGTGTAGTCGATTTGCGAGTTGCTGATCTGAAGACCCAAATGTTCGCCTGCGACCGCTTCGATGGTATGGCATTCGTCGAAGATAACCGAATCGTATTTTGGCAAGATGCCGCCGCCCTGCGCTTTCAAGGCCAAGTCGCTAAAAAAGAGAGCATGATTGACCACCAGGATTTGCGAGTTCTGGACTCGACGTCGGGCTGCGTAATAGAAACAGGTTTCATGATGATTGCATTTCCGTCCCATGCAGTTTCCCGAATCGCTTGCCACCTCATCCCAAACGTTACCCGGTGGCCGAAAAGCCATGCTGCTGAGCGAGCCGTCGTTGGTAGTACGCGCCCAGTCTTGGACCGAGTTGAGGTGATCATGATCTTGTTCGTGGCTCCAAAGACTGACAGATCGGCTAACCGCCAGTTCCAAACGTCGCTTAGACAAGTAGTTTCCGCGGCCCTTGACCAGAACACTTGTGAACTCACGCGGAATAACAGCTTTGAGCAGTGGCAGGTCCTTGAAGATGAGCTGTTCTTGGAGGCTGATGGTATGCGTACTGACGATGATTCGCTTGACGGAATCCTGCTCCTCCTGCTGTTTCTCCTGCTCCTCCTCCTCGTCTAGACGTTCGCCACTGGCTTTTCGCTTGCCATCTAACGGCTCGGCCTGTTTGGCTTTGCCTGCCATCGCGTTTTCAGCGGATGTTGCATGCAGGATGGCGGGTACGAGATAGCCGAAACTTTTGCCGACGCCTGTACCTGCCTCGACAATCAAATGATTTCGGTTGCGCAGCGCGTCACCGACGGCTTCGGCCATTGCAATCTGCTCATTGCGATGTTCGTAGTTCTTGATGCGGCGCGAGATACTGCCAGCCGGGCCCAAAATCGCGTTAATATCCAACTCGCCCATCAACCCATGTTTCCTTAAAAAAAGACGTGGGATAGGCTTCCAGCCGGTTATCGCAACGTCAGTCCAGCAGCCAATTCCACGGAATCGCTTGCCTATTGTAAGGCATCCAGGGAGCTTTGGCACTGCAAAAGTGCGGAACGGTGCAACGTTGAATTCAAACCCCAGGCAGATTGAAAAGCAAGTCAGCAAGTATTCATAGCATGGAAGCAAAGATCCATTTCCGAACGGGAAATCATCGCGTTCCTTGGACGGGTAGATGAAAATGCGCACAATGAAGGCGTGAATGATGACGAGGAAGATGCAACCAACCTACTTCCGCAAGTCATGATCGAAATTCAGCGACGCGAAGCGGCGTGCAAAGGTGGATATCCGTTTTCGTTAACTCGCGAAGGAACTACAAATTGCAAGAATTTGGAGGCTCAGCTTCAACCGACGGTCTTCGCGAAAAGGTGGTTAAAAAGCCGCGCGTTTCTGGTCGATCCAATTAGGGCCTTTTGCATTGCCGAAGCGATCGATCGATCGCGATGGAACCACGTATCCGCAGCAGCTGGAATAGTTTTTGATCGATGTCGAATCGTTGATTTTTGCGAAGGATTCGACGCGACCCAAATGAGAATTTGGACCGAAGCAGCGTTTGAGTCGATTTCGATTGGCGGCTTGTCCATTTAGACGCGTCGCATCTTGCGTTTAGTGAGAAGCGGACTCGGCAAGAACCAAAGGGCTTCTTCCGCCTTAGGACGCCAAAACAGAGTCCGTCGAAGGCAAGCTACTATCGGACGTTTGGCGAGGGAAACCCGCATTCATACCCGGCGGCCAGGACGGTAGCCTGTGTTTGGCTTCTTGTCGCCACCCTTCGAAACACCCCGTTGCTGCTTCTTAGGGCTTTTTCGACGCTGTGGTTCAAGCGGCTTCTCAGAGACGGAATCCAAGTTAGATCCGTCATTCTGATTTGTTTCGGCTGGCTGCGCGCTAGGATTGGGAATCGTGTGCACGTACTCGCCGCGAAAGCGTTTGTTCGCGTCCTCTCGGCGACGTTCCATGGCTTCCTTGGGCGGTCTTGACGGGATCAAACAATCGCAGCCTTCGCCAATGAGATCATTGCGATTGACCGATCGAAGTGCGTCGCGAACTTCAAAGTAGTTTTCCGGTTTAAAGAACTGCATCAAGGCCCGTTGCGACTTGCGATCACGCAGCGCTTTGGCAATAAAGACCGGCTTGAGAGTGAACGGGTCGAGCCCGGTGTAATACATGCTGGTCGCAATATCGAGAGGTGCTGGAATAAAGTCCTGCACTTGATCGGGTTTGTAGCCATTGCGTTTTAAGAATACGGCAAGTTCAATCATCGATTCAATCGAGCTGCCGGGATGCGAGGCGATGAAATAAGGGATGAGATATTGCTTCTTGCCAGCGTCCTCGGATGCTTTTTGGAATTGCTCGGTAAAGAACTCGAAGTCGTCGTTGGCCGGCTTGCGCATCTTGAAAAGAACATCCGCGTCGACGTGTTCCGGAGCCACTTTCAAATGGCCGCCCACATGGTGTTCGGTCAGCTCCCGAATGTACTCCGGCGATTGGCGAGCCAAGTCCATCCGAACGCCGCTCGCCACTAGGACTTTCTTAATCCCTGGAATCTCGCGAGACTCGCGCATCAACTCGATGACAGGGGTATGGTCTACCCCGAGGAGTTTGCAGATCTTGGGATGGACGCAAGACTGGCGACGGCACTTGGCTTCGACATCCGGCTTGGTGCAACGCATGTGGTACATGTTGGCGGTTGGTCCGCCAATGTCGCTAACGATCCCTTTAAAATCTTTGTCTTCGGTCATCGTCTTGATCTCGTTCAAGACGGATTCCTTCGAACGGGACTGAATGATGCGACCTTGGTGGGCAGTGATGGAACAGAACGTGCAGCCACCGAAACAGCCACGCATGATCGTGACCGAGTTCTTGATCATGTTAAACGATGGAATCGGCTCAGTGTAACTTGGGTGCGCTCGTCGGGTGTATGGCAAGCCATAAATGCGATCCATCGCCTCTTCGCTGAGCGGCAACTGAGGGACGTTGCAAACAATGGTCTGCGTCCCATGACGCTGCATCAGTTTTTTGGCGTTGAGCGGATTCGTTTCGTTGTGGATGGATCGAGTGGCTTTCGAGAAGGCAATTTTGTCAGCAACGACATCCTCGTACGAAGGCAGTTCGATCGCGTCCGTCGGCAGTGGTTCGGACGCTCCTAGGGCGTAGGCAACACCGCGCATGTTTCGAAGATCCTTGACTGTTTCTCCGCCTTCGAGTCGGCGACACATTTCGACGATGGAATTCTCACCCATGCCAAATGCGACGAGATCCGCTTTGCTATCGAGCAAGATGCTGCGTCGAACTTTGTCGCTCCAAAAATCGTAGTGGGCCAGACGTCGAAGCGACGCTTCGACCCCACCCGCGATAACGGGCACTCCTTTGTAGGCTTCGCGGGCTCGTTGGCAGTAAGCTAGCGTTGCCCGATCTGGCCTGAGTCCGATCTTGCCACCCGGCGAATAAGCGTCGTCGTTTCGGACCTTTTTGTTTGCGGTGTAGTGGTTGATCATGCTGTCCATATTGCCAGCGCTGATCCCGAAAAACAGCCTCGGTCGTCCGAAACGCTTCCAGGGTTCGCACGAATGCCAGTCCGGCTGGCTGACGATTCCGACACGGTAGCCGGCGGCTTCTAGCACGCGTCCGAGGATCGACATGGCAAAACTCGGGTGATCAATGTAGGCGTCACCTGTCACAAAAACCACGTCCAATTCGTCCCAGCCGCGGGCTTTTGCCTCCTCCATGGACATCGGCAACGGGAGTCGGGCAAGAGGTCCGTGTGGTTGTCGCTCGCCCAGGTCGTCCAAGTATCGACTGACAACGCTCCCGTTTTTTCCTGTGCTGGTCCCGCAGGTGCCATTGTCCGCCGTTAGCGGTTTGGCCGTAGAATCAAGGATAGGTAACGAAATGGACATATTAAATAGCCAAGAGCAAGAACCGTTAATTCATTAAGTTCACTGATGCCATTGTAGGCAAGTTTTTGGATTGGCCAGGGTTTTTTCTTTGTTATTGATGAGGTTTCCGACCGCTTGTATACTCGTCCCCTCTCTTAACGGGGCGCACCACATCCACAGGATGTTGCATGCGGTCGACGATTTGGCATCTTCCGATTCCAGATCGATGTTTTACAGGGTCCTTTTTTACTTTTGGTGGAGAACACAAGCGGTGACAATTCGAATCGCAATTAACGGGTTTGGTCGTATCGGACGATTGACGTTCCGCAACTTAATGAGCCGTTCGAGCGAGTTCGAAGTTGTAGCCGTAAACGACTTGACCGATAACGCCATGCTGGCGACCTTGCTAAAGTACGACAGCATCCACGGTCGCTACGATGGGACCGTCAGCTACGACGACAAGTTTCTGATTGTCAACGGCAAGAAGATCCATGCTCTCGCGGAAAAGGATCCTTCGAAATTGCCGTGGGCCGATCTCAAAGTGGATATCGTCATCGAAAGCACGGGCTTTTTTACAGGACGCGCGAAAGACGGTAAACCTGGTTACGACTCGCACTTGACCGCGGGTGCCAAGAAAGTCGTGCTCAGTGCACCAGCCAAAGACGGCGCGGACCTAACCTGCGTTCTCGGTGTCAACGACGACAAGCTCACCGCAGATCTCAAGTGCATTTCGAATGCTTCTTGCACGACCAACTGCTTGGCTCCGATCGCCAAGGTACTCAATGAGACCTTCGGTATCGAATCCGGATTGATGACAACCGTTCATGCGTATACCAACGACCAGAAGGTTCAGGATTTGCCACACGCCGACCCGTACCGCGCCCGAGCTGCAGCCTTGAACATTATCCCAACGACAACCGGGGCGGCATCGGCGGTGGGTTTGGTCATTCCTGAACTCAAGGGTAAGCTGACCGGCATCGCGATGCGAGTTCCTGTGGCAACTGGCTCCGTGGTCGACTTGACGGTGAATCTTAAGAGGGAAACAACCGTTGCCGAAATCAATGCGGCCATGAAGCTCGCAGCCGAAGGGCCGCTCAAGGGGATTCTCTGCTACACCGAAGACCCAATCGTTTCCAGCGATATCATCGACGATCCCCACAGCAGTATTTTTGCTGCCGACTTCACCCAAGTCCTGGGTGACAAGGGCAAGTTGGTGAAGGTGGTTTCGTGGTACGACAACGAATGGGGCTATAGTTGCCGAACAGCCGACTTGTGCGCACGTTTGGGCAAGTTCCTGTAGTCCGGACCCAACGTCAAAACATCATCAAAAGCCACGGTTTGAACAAACCGTGGCTTTTTTATTGTCGCCTTTCGCTCTGCGAAAGTGCGCCGGGCCAACGCACTTTTGCGGAGCAAAAGGCGACACTTGTGGACGAGCGAGGCCCTTCGCTCGTTGGATTCCTGCCCAACCTGAGCGAGAGCCTCGCTCAGCCACAAAAAACCAACTGCCCTCCTTTGAACCATTGTTTGCTAGCAAAAGCCCTGTGTTTTTGTTGTTTTTTCGGCTTGACGGGGACCCCTGGTTTGGGACACGTTGTTAGATAGTTCGAAAGTGATGTGTGTCTCTCAGTGATTCGCATCACAAGTCTAATTTTGGATCAGGATGATCCATGAGACCACAAACAAAAATTGGCAAGGAGGCCACAGGCATGTCGCTCAATTCTTATCCATCCGTATCACTTCGCCAACTATTTCCATCGGCACAAATCGTCGGTGCCGACGACATTCAATGCGATGCTTGCCAGGCCAGCATCGACCAAATAGCCTCGGCTTGCGTGTTCGCCATAGGCTTAGATGGCGAATCGGATGCAGCCCGCGACACCGTTGACGCTATCAATTGTGGTGCCAAGGCGATTCTCACCGAGCAGTTCCTCCCCTCAAGCGTACCTCAGTGCATCGTTCCAGACGTTCGTGAAGCCTACGCACGGCTTTGCCAAGCGCTGGCTGGCACGCCAAGTGAAAAGTTGCTGACGATCGCTGTCGTTGGCACTCACGGAAAGACCTCTGCGGCCTTGATCGTGGCTTCGATGCTGAAGAAGATTGGAAATCGAGTCGCTTACTACACATCGTTGGGGGCCAGCGATGGAAAAGACGCAGGGCTGGTTGCGCATCCCGATGCAAATGCCAATCATTTGGCGCAATGGCTTGCGACGAGTGCGGTTAATCAGTCTCCAACTGCCGTCATCGAATTGACAGACGACATGCTGCGTTCCCACGCTGCTAGCGGGATCGAGTTCGATGTGATTCTGTTCACGGGCCTTCGGAAATCTCAGCGCATCGATTCGTTGCAAGCTCGCGGCGTTGAAAACGCGATGCACCGCATTGTCGGTCAACTCAAGCAGCACGGCATCGTGGTCTTCAACGCAGATGATGCAAGACTGAATCGTTGGATCGAGCGACATCAGCCGCATTCGATCGGATACGGACTCGATGCTGCTGCGGATGTTCGCGGCAGCCGACTAAGCAGTTTGCCCGGCGAACAGTCGCTCATGCTTTCGGCTGGCAACTGCGTTATGCCCCTGACCAGTCTCCTGCTCGGTGATCACAATGCACGGCATATGCTCGGAGCCGCAGCGGTCGGTTATGCATTCGGTCTTGAGCTATTCGAAATTGTCCATGGAATCGAAAGACTACAGAAAATCCCAGGGCGATTGCAACGCGTCCCAAACTCCAACCAATGCCCGGTTTACATCGATAGCGCAGATCAAGCCGACCGTTTGGCGGTGGCCATGCATGCTCTGTCGAAGCATGGAAATCCAATCATTTGCGTAGCCGAAGTCCCAGAGGCCGCTACGCCCGAACAGAGGGCTGCGTACGGACGCGTTTTGGAGCGATCTGCCTCGCGTGTGATTCTGACGCAAAGCCGTCAATCGACCCGCAGCGGTCAAAAAGCCATGTGGCAAGTTCTGGACGGTTGCGAGTATCCGGCCTCCATCCAAATCGTACCGAACCGTGAGATGGCTATCGAGTTGGCCATTCGAAGTGCTAGTGCGGGCGAACAAATTCTGTTGGCCGGTTGGGGCGCCAATCGATGGACCAACGATCAGACCAAGGATTTGAAGAACGACATGGAATGCGCTGCCGTGATGCTGGCAAGCATGCCAAGCAAACCGATGGAACGCGCGGCGGTTGCACAAACGCCGGGGCTACGTTTATTTGGCGGTGCTGCGTAGACGTGATGAGGGTGGGAATGGAGGCAAGTCTCGACACAAACATGTCCGAACCAGACGAAGCCGCGAGAGCCAGGATCACTGCCAAGGCAAAGCTGATGGCAATGACTATCGATAGCTCTGCAACCACGATGCCAGCAATGGTAGTTCGACTGCTCCCCAACAAGGTCATGGTGCGTATCTCGGCCCGCCGAAGACGAATGGACAGCATAACGACCAAGCCGACCAAGAGAATGGTGACAACGGCCAATAGCAGAGCCAGCCAATCGAACAGGCGCCGAATTTGACTGATCGAATGCATCAGCTCGTCCACAACATCGACCGGGCGGATGATCTGATAAGGTTCATCGGTGGAAAGATACTTTCCGATGAGGAGCGCTTCCGACCTCGCCGAGTCAGGAATAGCGATGATGGCCGTCAATGGGAACGTATCGGATGAGCCGTGAAAGTGAAACGATTGCAAATTCTCGTCCGTTACTTCCGCCGAGGTAGTCAAGTTTTCACGGCTGGCATTGTGTCCATGGGAATTCGATTCTGAGTGCGCGTCTGGCGTGTCCGTTGGTCCCTTTTTAACGCTGTGGCCGTGTCCGATGCCTTGAATGATCCAAGTCGTTTTCAAGTCACACAAGACGATCTCGTCATCGGGTGATCCCGTGGGCCGCAAAACCCCAGTCACTCGCAGATTCATCGGGGTTGGTCCAGACAAATCGAACATGTTTTCGGGTTCCGAAACAAGTCGATCGCCGGGCGCAAGACCTAGTCGGCTAGCCACCGTCGCCCCAAGCAAACAGTCCCCCAGACGCTGTAAGTTGTCGCCTCGTTGCACGGACAGTCCGCGAAAATGAAAATACGCATCCGTCGTCCCAACGATTGAGAAGCCTCGCGCCCGAAAACGAACTAGCAGCGGAATCGTCCTGGCCAGCTCAGTCTCTTCGATGCGTCTCAGTTGGGCTTGCGTCAACGGCTCAGGTGATTCCCCCCGAAAGTACAACGCGTGCATCGCCAATCCAAAGCGACTCCCTTTGACCCCTATGACTAGCGGAGTCGAAGATGCTCGCTCATTCGCACGGCCTTCGAATCGCTCAATCGTCCAGCGCGTTGCCAACGGCAAGAAAAAAGTAAGTGTTATCGCCGCGATCAATAGGAATGTCCGTGCACGGTAGTACGCAATGGTTCGCCAAGCGAGCAGACAGATTCCCGCCATTCACTTCACCTCTAGAGAAGTGTCTGCAATTTGCAATTCAGCGAGATCCACCGTCCGATCGAAGTGATCGAGAATACTGGAATCATGGGTGACCATCAGCATGGTTGTTTTGTTTCTTTCCGCTTGGTCAAATAGGAGCTTCAGCACTTCGCTCGCAGCGCGTGAGTCAAGACTTCCGGTCGGCTCGTCCACTAGCAAGTATTCGGGCTGAGTGATCATCGCGCGGCAAATGGCTACTCGCTGTCTCTCGCCTTGTGAGAGTTGGTCCGGTCGTCGAGTCAGTTTGTCAGCTAGGCCCGTTGCTGCCGCCAGCGACTCAGCAGACACTTGAATCTCAGTCCTCTTTTTAGAAAAACCGTGGATCAGATACGGTAGCAGAATATTTTCACGAACCGATAGATACTCAATCAGCTCCAGCTCTTGAAACACCAAGCCAATCTTCGATGCGCGAAAACGGCGGCGGGCTGCGTCGGAAAAGTGTTCGAGTTCCACTTCACCCATTCGAATAGTACCATGCTGCGGTACGAGGATACCGGAAAGCAACTTCAACAACGTGGATTTGCCTAAGCCACTCGGGCCGACGATCGCAACTTTCTCGCCACGATTGATCGCCAGCTCCGGAACTCGCAATTGGAAGTCCAAGGATCCGTAGCTGAATTCCAATTCACTTACTTGGATCATAGCCCCGTACGCTCGTCTCGAATTGGATGCGTTTTTCGTCAAGAAGCTGAAACTTCTCAAGTTTCCAAAAGCCATTGTGCGAACCAAGGGTTAACTCAGCTCGGTACTCAGTAATGCGTTGGTGAACGTGCCCCCAATGCTCTGTTACGCCCGTGACTCGCCACGTGGTCTCGAAGGCCTGATCGCTCCGCTTTCCTAACATTGAGGCGGATTCCACTTTGATCGCCGTCACATGCGAGACGGCTCCACCTTGCTCAGCCATCAAAAGCGTCCTTTTGATTCGCAGATAGACTTCTCGCAACAAATTGCCCTCCACGCTCGTGGCGAGCGCATCATAAACATCCTCATCGCTTCGGAAATCGAACGCGCGATAAATGTTCGCGAGCACACCCCGAAGAACCTCAACCCGATTTTGTTCCTCTAGTGGACCGGAGTCCGTCCGTACTGGTTCGACCTTCGGCCCTATCCAATTTCCGGACCAGTCATAAGTCGTCTCCAGCGACTGAAATTGATGCTGTTTTGGCGATTCGTTTCCGATCAGAACCACACACTGAACGTAAGGAGCATACTCGCTAAACGCGTCCCATTTGACCGATACGTCCTTGGGCGTTTCGCTCGCAGGAAAAGTCAGTATCACACCTACTCGTGCCTGATGAATACTTACGCGTCGTGGCTCGGCATTCATAGCGAAGTCGTTGATGTCTAAGGCAAAGAAATTGAGTCGGCTCAGCTTGGCTTCGACCCGCTGGCCGTTGATCGAGACAAAGCTGTGTTCCTTGAAGAACTTTTCAATCTTTTCGCGGGCGGTCTCTTGTTCGTCGACTTCAAGAAAGTCAGATTGTTTTCTAGCAATCGGCACCCATTTTTCGAGGGTCAACAGTGGAATCAGGACCTCGTGCCGCACCTCGAATCGAGTGATGTAAAGAAACGAAAAGAGAGCCGTGTAGCCGGCGATCCCTAGCCGATCCTGCAACTGCTCGGCGTGCTTCTTTCGAAGTTCGGCAAAGGTCATGCGGTCACCATCCCGTTGCCGTTTCCAATCGAGCTGGACGGTATGCGGTCGACCGTGAGCGATCTGCGTCGACTTCTCTACGAATGCGTTGTTCTGCAAAACATGCAAGTCCATTAAGGCTGGAAGTACCGCTGTGTCACCTCCGAATGTTTGCATAAACGTCAGATAGAGTGGCTGTTTTTCCTTCATCGCATAAACCAGTTCATATCGAATCGAGCGACGCATTAAGTCCGATTGAGCAACACCCTTCGGGTCTATCAGGTCGAGATTGCTGTTTTGGATTTGGCCACTCAAACGCTGACCGTCCGCATCGAGGATAGTAAAGTAGTCAAGCACAAACTGCCGATGCTTTTGTGCGGCATTCTTTAAATCGTCGGCCGCATACGTCATCTCTCCGCTAGCGGTTAGCTGATGAAAGAGCACTAGATCCTCCAGCATGATCTCGATCTCAACCTCAATCCGATCCGCGTGCACATCGACAATGGTCGAGCTCAGTGAAATTGGATGAACCAACACCGGCATGACCGTGGCGCCGCCTAGGGATAGCACCCAGGCGCATAGCATTGATGAGATCATCATCCGGTGTTTACTCGACTGTAATGAGTGCTTCGATCCAATCGCGGAACTCCATTCCTTCGGAACGGATGTCTGCCGTTATTACGTGATTGCCCGTTGCGTTGCCGACGTCGATACTCATGCGAACCTTGCCGAGTTGGCCAGCTTCCAGTTGAATCTTGCCTTGAGAACTGACGGTCGTCATGCCAGCGGGCAAGTTGGGCGTAACTGCGAACTCCCGGCGCACAGGTGAATGGTTAGTGATGTGAATTTCCAGAGCGAGCACACGGCTGGCTGCTGTAGTCGCTCCATAGGGATAGAAGACGGCCCATTGTTCATCGATACCGTAATTGGGTGCATCCCATGGAAACAATTCCTTGAGAATCTCGGTGCGCTGACGATAACGGCTTTCCAGATAAGTCAACTCCGAATCGGTAAACTGGAACACATAGGGAATGTGTTCGTTAACCAACCAATGGGGTTGCTGGATCTCGCGGAGCTTTTGGAAGCAGAGATTGTAACCGCCAGCATTATGAACCAGGTTGCGATTCTGCAAGCAATAGTCATCGATTCCGGACGGTGCGAACGAGTCCCCTACGAAGAACACAGGCCGTTCGCTTCCTTTTCGAACCAGCAATGCACCATGGTAAAACGCTTGTCCTGGAAAGCTGTGAAAGGTCAATTCAAACTCATGCCACTTCATGACATGGCCACTTGTCAGGTTTGTTATGTTCTTGATCGGCGTAGAAGTCATGGCTGGCATGTGGTAGGCTGCAGGGTTTTGCAGGATATCTACATATTCTTGCGTAGCGTAAACAGGGCATTGAAACCGCTCGGCTGCCGCTTGCACCATATCCGTGTGGTCGTCGTGGTAGTGCGTTACGAAGATTCCTTCGACCTTCTTGACCAACCCCGAATCGATCATCTTCTGCACCGCATCGATAACGCGTTGGTACCCGCAGTCCAGCAGGAATCCGTTTCCCTCATCGGAAATCAACATGCGGCTAGTCGCATTTTCAAAGACCCAATCGGGGGCTTTTTCGTGATGCGAGTAAGGCATCAATTCGATCGGTGCCCCTTTTCCTAGAACGCGTTCACCGCACTGCCGCATGCGTTCTTCTTTGAAATACCAATGCAAGGCGTTCGTGGACAAATAATTACGATAGAGCGCCTGGACTCTACCGATCAGTTTGTCGATGGCTGCTTGCGGGTTCTCGATTAGGGGCCCACGCGCAGGGACGAGGATGTCGGGTTTGAGCGAGGAGATCTTTTGCAAGCTGGTGACTAACTGCGATAGGCGTCCGGCGTACCCGTGATAGCCGCGTATCGCCGCTTCTGGAATGGCCTCTTGAAAACTGTAAAGATCTAGCAGATGTCCATCGCCATAAATGAGATCGCCGGTGAAGGCAAGCTTTTTGCCATCGATGGTGGCTAGATACGAGATCGACCCGGGAGTATAGCCAGGCGTATCGATGACTTCGAACTTGAGTCCGCGCCAATCGATGGAGTCAGCCTCTTTCACCCATCGTTCAACCTCGACCGGCAAAGCAACGATCTTGGTGGTAAAGCAACCGTAATCGTGAAAGCGGTTCTTGGTGAATGCGTTCCAGAATTCGGTTGGCTTTTCCAGCCACACGCGTTCCGCACCGGGAGCTACGATCGAAGTGCCGCTTGGTAGATCCCTCAATGCGCTGCCCACCACATCGCGCCGGTGATGCGTCAACAACAGTTGTTCGCACATTGTCACGTGTTGCAGTGAATTGCTTTGTCCAAGGTTATACACAGCCAGACTACTATCGCCCGACGAAATTACGACCGAGTTGACCGCGGCTCGATGGAATTTTACGCTTGGTCCAAATGGCTCGTCAGCCATTACCGAAGGCCATGCTGACACGCAGATCAGTACGAGTAGTGCGAACAATCGTCGTAGCATTGGAAAGACTTTCTGGGGTTAGCGAAAATCGCCAAAGTTCAAAAGTTCATTCTAGCAGTCGGAATCGGCCCAGTGTGGCACGGCGGTCCCCGCCGCATGCAGTGAAATGCCCCGAGTTTTACTCGAGCTTTACTCGAGTTATACTCAGGGGATATTTACCTTTTCACTAGAATGGATGGTAATAACCCTTGGCGTGAAGCCAGTGGCAGGTTGAGACGGATGTGGAATTGTCGAGGAGTCGGAATCCAGCCTAACTGCATAGGTATAATAAGAAGATAGGAAAAGAGTCGACAAGGGAA
>JBBRJI010000082.1:0-13073 GCA_038219625.1 Pirellulales bacterium
AGTAACTTTCCATACTGCTGCCGTGCTGACAACCAAGCCAGAAGAAACGAGCGTGCGTTGCCTAAATGCAGAGCGCCCGTGGGTGAGGGGGCCAATCGACCAATCACATCCGCCATAGTTAGCAATCCAACCTTCCAAACTGCCGTCTTTCACAAGATTGCAATCATAAGCGAAAGTTGAGCTGCTATTCAGGTTAAATCAAATTCAGTTCGAGTCCGACAAAATCGGTTGTGTCGGTTGTAATGCGCGACGCACGAATTGCCTTGGTTGGCAAGTTGCTAAAATGAAGTGAGTTAAACTGCGAACAATGCCTTGCACGCGAAGAGATCTTTTGGGAATGGACGACGACAAAGAACTTGAAAACAGCGATGAATCAGCGCTCGACGAGTCACTGCTTGAAGATTCATTGCAGGATGAAGTATTGCAGGATGAACCGGAAGAGATCGAGCGCGAAGTTGCCGATGCTGAAATCGTCGTCGACTCGAACGCGCCGTTCGGTTATCGCCGAGCCGCCGAGCGAGTTCGTTTGTTTCCGCAGAAGCCTGGCGTCTATTTGATGAAGGACCACGCTGGCGTCGTGATCTACGTGGGCAAAGCGAAGAACTTGCGGAACCGAGCGAGCAGTTATTTTCTTAAAGCTGCATTGCAAGAAGCGCGGACCGCCTCCTGGGTGCTCGACATTTGTGAAATCGATTACTTGGAGTGTGAAAGCGAAGTTGACGCGCTGCTGGCTGAGAGTCGCCTGATCAAAGATATTCAGCCGAAGCACAACAAGGACATGAAGGACGATAAGAGCTTCCCGTATCTGATGATCACAACGCGCGAAGATTTTCCTCGCGTAGAAGTGACTCGCACGCCGCCCAACAGTGGCGTGAAACTTTACGGACCGTTCGCTAGCGCCGGAGCTCTGCGCGGTGCGATTCAGGTGCTCCAACGTATCTTCAAATTCCGCACCTGTTCGCTCGATATTGACGCCGACGATGAGCGCTGGCGATGGTTTCGTCCTTGTCTGCTCGCATCGATTAAGCAGTGCACCGCGCCGTGTAACATGCGAATCTCCAAAGAGGATTATCGACTAGACATTCGTCGGTTGCAGACTTTTTTGGAAGGTGGCAAGCGGAAGCTGCTGAAGGAACTTCAGGAAGAAATGCAAACTGCTTCAAAGGCGCTGAACTTTGAAAAAGCCGCGCGACTGCGCGATGAAATGAAGATGCTCGAGCGACTCGACGAACGCGGCGAAATCGACACTCACGTTCAGCCTGAAGTGTTTTACATCGATCCAAAAAAGGGGCTGCTCGGGCTGCAAAAAGTGCTCAAGCTGCCGACAACGCCGCGTGTTATCGAAGGGGTCGACATTGCGCACCTCGGTGGAAACGAAACCGTTGCCAGCCTCGTTCAATTCATCGACGGCTTGCCCTTTAAACCCGGCTACCGACGTTACAAAATTCGCGACGTAAAAGGGATCGATGACTTCCGAAGCATTCACGAAGTCGTTTCGCGTCGCTTCCGGCACCTGAGCGACAATCAAGAAACGTTCCCCGACATTTTGCTGATCGACGGCGGCAAAGGGCAACTGAATGCAGCACTTGCCGCCTTCCGCGACCAACAGGTTACGCCGCCAACTTTGCTGTCGCTCGCCAAGCGTGAGGAAGAGGTCTTCTTACCCGGCGACGCGGAACCGCTGGTGCTGAGCCGCCATGCGTTCGGCTTGCGATTGTTGCAATACGTGCGTGACGAAGCTCACCGATTTGCGCAACATTATCACCACATCCTGCGTAAGAAGAATCAATTCGAGTGAATGGGTACGTCGCCGATCACTGTCCTCAGATGACCGCCGGCTTGGGCAAGCAATCCTCTAGCATCACTGCATTCAAGATTGCGATGATGCATGACAACCGCCGTCTTGACTTCACCGTCGGCGCGATTCAGAAGCACCGCAGCAGCTTCGGCGCTCAAGCCAGTCAGTCGAGCGACCAGACGTTGACTGCGCAAGATCAGTTTCGTGTTCGTGGCTCGCAGATCGACCATCAAATTTCCGTAGGTCTTACCCAGCCGAACCATGGTGGAAGTGGTCAGAATGTTAAGCACCATTTTCGTTGCGGTACCGGATTTCATGCGTGTCGAACCACTGACCACTTCAGGCCCAACCACTGTCGTTATCAAGATGTCACACGCGCTCGCCATTTCGCTGTCCGAATTGCAACTGTGTCCCAGTGTTGCGCATCCCAGCATCTTGGCAAAACGCAAACCGCCGATGACATAGGGCGTTCTTCCGCTGCTTGCAATTCCCATCACGCAATCTCGGCCGTTCAAGCCGACGGTAGCCAGGTCTTCCGCGGCTTGAGTTAGACTGTCTTCGGCCCCTTCGATCGGCGTCCGCAGCGCTTTGTCGCCGCCAGCGATCAATCCAACCACCAACCCCGGCGGAGTGCTGAACGTCGGAGGGCATTCGCTCGCATCAAGCACCCCCAATCGCCCCGAAGTTCCCGCTCCGATGTAGATCAATCGTCCACCGCTTCGCAATTTTTCAACAACGCAATCGATCGCGGCCGCAATCGACTCAGCCGCCGCCCCCACTGCGCTCGCTACCAATTGATCTTCACTGTTAATCAATCGAACCAACTGCAAAGCGTCCAGCGAATCGAGATTGGCTGAGTTCGGATTGATCGCTTCAGTTGTCAAGCGAAGCAAAGATTGGGAATCGGTCATACTCGGCGACTTCATAGAGTTCATGGTCGTTTAGATTCAGCAGTCGAAATTTTACTGCCAATATCCGCTCACGCTAAGGCAGAGCTGAAAGAAAGTTCGTGCGATCCCGCAGCGGACCGCGTTCGCCGTGCATCCATTTGCTAACTAGAACTGGGGATACAACATCCGCACCTCACCTTCGCTCCGATACTCCGTTGAGTGAGGGGTCGGCGGGCGAACGGGCAAACTCTGCAAACGCCGGTAACACTCTGGACAAGAACACTCGGAACAAGAAAAACGTATCAACTCAAGCTTTGTCGCGCTCCGTTTGGACTGGTGCTAAGCCGCGGTAGCTTGCTAATCTTGTCGCAAGTTTTAGTAGTAGGATTGGCAATGTAGCGATGCATTCGCGGCGCTGGCTGGTCGTCTCTGCTACTCAATGTGGAGCGGTGATGCGCGAATTGCTGTCAAAGCTGGAGTTAACAGGTGAACGTCCTGTTCATCGCTGGTCCGTTATTGGACTATTGCAGCTCAGCAGCCTTTACGGCCGCGAAATTGGCAGCTCGCTGATGATCGCTCTCCGACGCTGGCAACAAGATGATGCGAGCGCGATGGCCGCCTGCGTCGCCTATTACTTGGCGTTATCGCTCTTTCCAATGTTCTTGCTTCTAATTGCAGGCACTGGACTCGTAATGCGATACACAAGCCTAGGCCACGACGCGGAACTTCAAATTCTTGAGATTGTTTCCGATCACTGCTCCGATACCCTAAGTGCTCAAGTCGCCCAAGTGCTCGAACAACTTCGCGACCATTCAGTTGTTGGCGGTCCTTTCGGTCTCTTCACTGCTTTGCTAGCCGCGATCGGCGTTTTCTATCAGTTTGAGAAGGCTTTCGACAAGATCTGGCACGTCCCGGCACCAGCCAAAAGCGGTTGGCGCAGCACCATTCGCCGCTTGGTTATCCGCCGCTGTATGGCGTTCACGCTCTTTACCGGAGTCGGCGCTGCGATCGTTTGCACACTTGCCGCCAACGTAGCCATCGGAACATTGCGACAGTGGATGACGCACTTGCATCTTCCTGGCACCATCGCAATTTCAATCGTCGATGCGACCGCCACTATGCTCTTGAACGCCACCGCCTTTAGTGTCCTTTACCGTTGGTTACCTAAACGGCGTCCACTGTGGAGCGATGCTTTTCGTGGAGGGTTGTTAGTCTCGATAATCTGGGAAGCCGGTCGGCAATTTCTCGGTGCGTTCTTAATTGGCATGAAGTACACCACGGCTTACGGAGCGATCGGTTCCTTTATTGCGTTGCTGTTATGGTTTTATTGGGGCGTGACGATTCTGTTTTTCGGCGCTGAGTACGTTAAAGTGCTATCGCAAAAACATCAGCGACCGCTTCGCATGTTCCAGCCAGGAGTTATGGTCGACAGCGACGCCGGGGAATCAGCACCACAAAGGGTTGTTCCAAGACGCATTGCAGCCTAGCAAAAGTATTGACGCCCTTTCAACCCCTCCGTAAAATAGGGCCGTCCCAAGCCGCCAATCTAGCTCCTCACCATGCGGATGCAAATCGAGGCTACTAAGTCTTGCTGCATCGTCTACCACAACACTCGAAGCGGACATTGATCATGCTCTTCTGCAACTCTTCGTTTTGAACTTGGATTTTCGTACCCATGAAAACCATTTCCACTACCGCTCAGCGCCCCATTTTCGAATCGCTTGAACATCGTCGCCTACTGACACTCGATCCATCGCCGCTCGAGCAAGAGATGCTGCAGCTAACCAACCGTTTTCGCAGCGATCCTGCCAACGAATACGGACGACTCATCATAGTCGATTCGCCTATTCAATCGCCCGACGCTGAAGTCACCTCGAACCTGAAATTCTTCAACGTTGATTCGAGTTTGCTGAAGAGTGAGCTGAGCCGCCTGGCGCCATCGCCACCGGTCGCATGGAACGAGATCATGCAGAACCTCGCCACCACTCAAAACGGAACGATGATCTCAAAGAACTCCATGGAGCACTATCCAGGACTGGCCGTCGCGCTTAACTCGCTCGGCGTTCCCATCGAAGCGGGCACTGGGCAGAACGCGTTCTACAACAACGTCGGCGTCGGCAAGACTCCCTTCTTCGTTCACTCTGCGTATGTCATCGACTGGGGAACGGGCGGTAGTGGTGGGATGCAAGCAAACCGCGGCCATCGCGTTAACATTCTCAATCCCTTGTATAACCAAACCGGTTCCGCAATTACTACACACGCCTCTTCGCTGGTCAGTACCCAGTTCTTTGCCAAAGTTAGCAGTGCGCAAAAAATGGCGGTCGGTGCGGTTTTTGAAGACAAGAACAAAAGCGGCTGGTATGAAGCGGGCGAAGGTATCGGCGGAG
Source organism: Pirellulales bacterium (assembly GCA_038219625.1). GTDB lineage: Bacteria > Planctomycetota > Planctomycetia > Pirellulales > Pirellulaceae > JBKCUI01. Next base: position 5,076 of record JBBRJI010000082.1, read on the forward strand.
TTCAAATCGTTTTCGAAGGAACCGCTGGTCGATTCACAGCGACCTCCATGTCTGCTGGTGGCTACCAAATGATTCTTCCAGCAGGTTCGTACACCGTCACCGCAACCGGTGGAAGTTTGCAGCATGCGATTACTTTGCCAAATCTAATCGTGAACTCGATTAACGTTTGGCAAAGCTTGATTTACGATCCAACTGCGATTCCGCCGGATTCTCGCGAGCCGAATAACGCTCTCACCGCCGCTACCGAATTGACCGGTCGAGATCAAACGCTCAGCTCGCTGTCTATTCACCCAGGCGACGTTGATTACTTCAAATTCACCGCTGACGGTACAGGCGCCGCCACTTTCGAACTCGGGTTCACGAACGCGAACGGAAACATCGACCTGCGATTGTTCGACGCAAACGGCGGACAGATTGCGGCCTCGATCACATCCAGTGCTCCCGAAAGTATCAGTGCACATCTCATTCGTGGCCAGAGTTACTTTGTCCAAGTGTTTTCGAACTCGAACGCAACAAATGCAGACTACACCTTGCAAATGAACTTGCCCGAACCTGCTGCTCCGGTGGCCGTTTCGGACCGTGGTCAAACTGCGCAAGGAGCCGCCACGTTAACACTTTCGATCCTCGCCAACGACTCAGACGCAGATAGCAACCGAGCGGCATTGATTCCGGTAATCCAAACTTCAGGGACAGGTTCATTCACCATCAACAACGATGGGACGCTGTCGTATCTGCCAGTTGCAAACTACAGCGGCATGGACCGCGCGACTTACAAAGTGACCGATGATCAAGGTCTGAGTTCCCGGGACGCGACAATAGAAGTATTCGTTCTAAATTTCGCCGCTACTGCTCCCTGGCGTAACGAACGTAGGCAATTCGATGTCAATGACGATGGAGTGGTTGGCCCGCTTGACGCTCTTTTGATAATCAATGCACTAACCGTACGTACCTCACGCGTGCTGCCAAGGACGCTTGCTGAGTCGAGCAATCTCTACAATTTCGTCGATACGAGCGGGTCCAATCAACTTGAACCACTCGACGCGTTGCTAGTGATCAATGAGCTTAACCGTATGCGACGAGGCAGCGGTGAAGGGGAAGCGATTGCCTCTCACGACGCGGCACTTCAGCAACTCTACGCCGACAGTGCCGATAGCACAAAGCTCGAACTACGCAAAAAGAAACGCTAATATTTTGGCTAGTTTCAATGTTCGGCTGGACTGCGGGCGTCTCGCCCGCATTCATCCTGTTTTCGCATGTTGGGCGTGAGCGTTCAGAAACACGGCAATCCCAGTTCTTGACCTGGATAAAGCAATAGCAGTGTTAAGCGGCAACTCTAAACGATCCCCAGTTCAATCGACATCGATCCATGTTGGCATTGAAAAGGAATCATCGTTACAGCCATTTGCGAGTTGTACGCCACATAGTGACCGGCGCCAGCAACCACAGTTGGCAAACCCAAAACCACATTCGGTAAGCTCAGCCGCTCTTTCGCATTGCCACCAATCATGTTTGCTAACTCGCCGACTAAGTCGACGACTTCGCCATTGATCTTGTTTGGACGCTCGCCAAGAATTGCTTCTGCAACCGCGAAGACCAAATCCTCGTCAACACTCACTACGACGGTGGCTTTGATTGAACCCGTCAAACCAATAATGCCACTTATGTCATGACGCGGAGCGAATCCGTCGTGACGCGAGCTCGGGCCGCTTTCCATCTCCCAACCGCACATGGTTGAGAAAACTCCCTCATTGCTTTCAATCAAACAACGGATAAGTGAATCCATGATGGGGTTCTTGCCTGAAGCACACACTTCATTAGTACCCAACCTATTGGATGATACAATGCGGGCATTACGCTCCATGATCTCATTGATGAGACCGTCGTTCAGCGTACTCATAATTTGTCCTCGATACTGTCGTTATGGCTAAAGGAAGCAGTTCGACTATGCGGTCACCAGCGCAAACTTTGTATGGGGCGAATCTATCTCAGCTAAACGCCCCACGCGACGCAAGGCGGATGTGGAACAACCACCCCCGCGAATAAGAATTCAGTTGACAGCGACATACTTATCTAACTTGCTGCGAAGATCTTCTTGCTCAAATGGCTTGCAAAGATAATCTGTCACTCCCGCTTGAATCGCCTCAATCACATTTTGCTTATCACCTTCCGTAGTGATCATGATGACGGGCACTTCGGAACCTAAAGCCCGAATGGCTCGCAGCAGTTCCAGTCCGGACATTTCTGGCATGTTCCAGTCTGTCAGCACAATGTCAATTGGCTCCGATTGAAACGCAGCAAGTCCCCCGCGTCCATCCGCTGCCTCGATAATATCGCTGACACCACAAGCATTGAGTGAGCGGATGATGATCTTCCGCATAATTCCGGAATCGTCGACTACTAAAACCTTCATTGCTTGCTCCTAAAATGATTCTTTAAAAACTATAATCCAACCCTTATGTCCGATGACTTCGTAAACATGGGTCAGCCAATCTACAAGTCAAGCGATATCCACTTGAGTAGTCGTATCTAGTTGTCTTTCAAAATCCACGATTAGGTTAATTCAGAATAAGTCTTACATGCAGAACCTTAAATATCGGCGATACGTCGCCTTTCATTAGATTCTCCAGGATGATTGAGAATAGTTCGGCGTTCTTCCTTGCCTACTACTTATTCCTGTTATATCTTTCCACAGCGAAGCTTAGGAGTTCGTTTTGGGGCATTTCTGAGAATGAGGGGAAATCTCATTCTCTAATCAATTTGGATATTTGAGTGCAACTGCCCATGTATCGGGGCATTCAAAGTAAGTTGACAGTCAAGCAATCCAAATCGTGTAACGCTAGTTCTCAACTAATGCGTGCATCGTGAATCAGTTCTCAACAGGACTGATCGGTTGCTCAAAATGCAAGTTCCCTCATTCTATTGAGGTTATTCATTGTCAAACTTTCAGTGCCACGAATACGCAAAATTTATGTACCGATGAATACCGTTGGTAAGCAATACTCACTCGAGGGCGATGTAATGACTTTTGAAGATGCGGAGCTGCTAAAAGAGTTCGTTGTCGAATCGCAAGAGCATCTGTCGGACGTTGAAAATCAGTTGCTGACGTTAGAATCACAGGGTGATCAAGTTGACGTCGCCCTTGTTAACACGATCTTCCGCGCTGTGCATTCAATCAAAGGCGCCGCTGGATTCCTCGGACTCGATACTCTCCAAGGACTCGCACACCGAGAAGAAGAAGTTCTCAATAGACTTCGAAATCACGAACTGCGTCCAACCTCCGTGGTTGTGAACACGTTGCTCAAAGCAACTGATCGACTTAAAGGTCTTCTAGATGATATCAATAATTCAAACGGCCAAGATGTTTCTGAGCACCTTGTAGCACTCGAGAGTATTTTCAACGGCGATGAAGAAGCTGCGCCCGCAGTTGCTTCAGTTGTTGCAACGTCCAAACCGCAAGCCAAACCAATCATCGAAGGACTGTCCGCGGAAGCTCTGCGAGAGTTCTTGGTGGAAAGTTACGATAATCTCGATCAACTCGAACGCGACCTCATAGTTCTCGAACGCAATCGAGCGGCCGAAGATGTTATTAATAGCGTTTTTCGAAACATCCATACCATCAAAGGAACCGCAGGCTTCTTGGGCTTTAGCAAGCTCGAGAAGATGACGCATGCAGCCGAGAATCTACTCGGCGGTATCCGCAGTGGAATGCTCGAATTAAATTCGGATATCAGTAGCGGTCTATTCCAAATGATCGATGCCATTCGTAGCATCCTCGCAAACATCGAAAACGACAACGCTGAAGGTGAAAATGATTTCCTTCCGCTCGTCGCGCTCCTCGGCCAACTTGGTGAAAGCAAAGCCGCTCAGTCAAAGACTACTCTAGCCAAGTCGACCGCTTCAAAGCCAGTTGCTTACAAAACAGCGACCGCAAAAACAATATTAAAAAAGGCTGGTGCCGAAAAGACAGTTGCCGAAAAGAAGATAACTGAAAACCCTACTGCTAAGAAGCTGTCATCAAAGAAAAACTCACCATCGATCACTAGCATTATCAGCGATACGACTGGTGTGCCTGCATGTGAAAGCTCCACCCCAGTTATCGCCTCCCCTGCTTCGTCTTCACCCACTGCAGTTGCAGCAACCAACCCCGCACCACCTAAGCCCGCCCCGGTTGCAAGCGCAGCAGCGCCCGCTGCTGAAACAACCAAACCAATTGTGGTTACCCCAGCACCAACCCAGTCTACGATCAATGACAACATCGATGCTCAGTCTGCTCGTGCCGCCAACAAAGATGGCGACGTGAGCGCGGCCGATAGTACGATTCGCGTTGATGTTTCACTGCTTGACAAACTAATGACCTGTGTCGGCGAACTAGTTTTGGCTCGAAACCAAATCCTTCAGTTTACAAATGGAAAGGTCGAAAGCGAACTTCACAGTACCTCACAACGATTAAATATTATCACTACCGAGTTGCAAGAAGGAGTCATGAAGACTCGTATGCAGCCAATTGGAAATGTGTGGAGCAAATTCCCGCGACTGGTTCGCGACTTGGCAGTCATCTGCGAAAAGCAAGTTCGCATTGAGATGGAAGGCAAAGAGACCGAACTCGACAAGACGATTATCGAAGCGATCAAGGATCCGTTGACTCACCTTGTTCGCAACACAGTAGACCACGGCATCGAGCGACCTGAAGTGCGACTTCAGAATGGTAAGCCTGAGGAAGGCTGCTTGACTTTGCGAGCCTATCATGAAGGCGGTCAAGTCAATATTGAGATTTGTGATGACGGCGCAGGTCTAAATTTTGAATGCATCAAAGCCAAAGCCCTCGAGCGCGGCCTGATGACACAAGAGCAAATCGCGAGGATGGCGGATCGCGACGTCGGTAACTTGATTTTCTTGCCAGGATTTTCAACGGCTGAGAAAGTTTCGAACGTATCTGGTCGTGGCGTGGGAATGGACGTTGTTAAAACGAACATTGAAAAGATCGGTGGATCCGTCGATCTACAGAGCCAACAGGGGCATGGAACGACAATCAAGATCAAGATTCCATTGACACTGGCCATTATCCCTGCACTGATTGTTTCCAATGATGGCAATCGCTATGCGATACCTCAAGTCAATCTGCTGGAACTCGTCCGTCTTGATGGTGACCAAGTAAAAACCGGCATCGAGTGGATTCAAGGGTCTCCAGTTTATCGATTGCGCGGTCGCCTGCTGCCGCTCGTTTATCTCCGCGAGCAACTCATGACACAAGCGGACGAAGCAGCCGAAGCCGAAGCGCTGAACATCGTTATACTGCGGGCTGATGATCGTCAATTCGGGTTGGTAGTCGATCGCATTAGTGATACTGAAGAAATCGTCGTCAAACCACTTAGCAAGCAATTAAAGGGCGTCACAGTTTACTCCGGAACAACGATCATGGGTGATGGTCGTGTGGCTCTGATTTTGGACGTAATGGGGCTGGCGCACTCAGCCAACGTTATCTCAGGAGTCCGTGATCGTTCCGTTTCAGAGCACATGGGTCGCGAAAACGCAAGCCGCTCACACCTGCAATCCTTCTTGGTCCTACGGGTTGGCGAGAATCGTCGCTATGCCTTGCCGCTCGATCAAGTTACTCGACTTGAAAAGATTGATACAACCATTGTTGAACGTGCCGATCAACAGGAAGTCGTTCAGTATCGTGGTGAAATCCTACCGCTTATCCGACTTTCGGAATGCATGGGAGTTTCATCGCTGTTGGAGGACACATCACTAATGGATGTAGTCGTCTATACGGAAGACGGCCGAAGCGTTGGACTGGTCGTCGACCAAATCGTCGATATTGTCGAATCTGAAATGACTAACACACGTGCAACTCAACGCGCAGGACTCATCAGTTCGGCAGTTATCCACGGTCATGTCACTGACCTGCTTGATCTTCCTGCCGTCATTCGGATGGTCGATCCTTTGTTCTTTCAAAATTGCACAGCGGTCTAGTATTTCATCCAAATTTAATTTTAGGGTGGCACGCCCTAAGTCTTCGAAGGGCGTGATGCGAGCTTAATCAGCACGCCCTTCTCAAAGCCTCAGAGCGTGCCACCCGAAAATTAATTCGAACGCAAACGCGTAACAGAATCTGTAAACCATAGGCTCGTCCATGATTGCAACGAAACAACTTTGTACTTTTAAACTCGATGGTCATCTCTTTGGAGTCGACGCCCAGTCGGTTCAAGAAGTGATCCGCTATCAAGAAATGACAAAAGTACCGATGGCTCCACCAGCCATCAGCGGCTTGATAAACCTTCGAGGGCAAATTGTAACTGCCGTCGATCTACGTCTTCGCTTGGGCCTTGGCAAGCTCGATGGCGACCGAAAGCCAATGAACGTCGTCGTCCGAAGCGACGAAGGCGCCGTCAGCCTCTTAGTCGATCAGATCGGGGATGTGATCGAAGTGGACGACAGGAACTTCGAGGAGCCGCCAGACACGCTCAGCGGAACGGCTCGCGATTTGATCTTGGGCGCTTACAAGCTTGAGGGGCAACTTCTGTTGCTGCTTAACTGTGACGAGGCAGTCCAAATTGCTCCCCACAAGAAGGAATGAGATCAACAAGACAACAACGAAAACTGATGCAAACTACTTCCGCCGCATCCGGTTTCTCACGAAACCAGCTACACCACAAACCTCGAATTGGCATCCGGTTTCTCACGAAAACAGCTACTTCACAAACTGTGATTTGGCGTCCGCTAGATCGAAAACCAACGTAAAACTTTCCGCTTATTAACTCAGACGAAGGAACCTCGAAAAATGTTGACTCAATTCTCTAATGCTTTCAAGAACATGAACATGAAGGGTAAGGTTGCTTGCCTTGCGCTTACTTTTCTGGGTGGCTTCCTGACTTTTGGTACTTTAACTTACACAACCATTCAAAATATCCGAGTAGGTGGACCTAAGTACACTGCTATCGTGGCAGATAAGGATATTTTGGCAGACTGCTTGCCACCACTCCTGTATGTCGTCGAGAGTTACCTTTGCACTCACTTGATGCAAGATAGTCATGACGCGTTGGCCCGCACAGAAGGGATTGTACGGTACAAGGAATTCAAAAAATCCTACGAAAGTAGCATGGCAAGTTGAACCGAGAAATTCCCACCAGGTGAAATCAAGGACCTGTTGACCACAGATGTCAAGCAGTCGGCAGAAGCAATATTCGCGACAGTCGAACACGAACTCCTACCAGCGATGGAGAAAGAAGATGACCAAGCGAAAAAAGAGATTAACACCAAACTCGAGTCGCTATTTTATGCGCACAAAGAACCGGTTGATAAATTGGTCGAGTTAGTGAGCTCAAAAATGGCTGTCGATCAAAAGGATGGTGAAGACGCTTCCGTTAGCGGTATTTGGCTGCTTGTCGGCGTTGGATTAGCTGCCATTTGTGTTGTCGGAGCATTTTCAGTTTCGCTACTACGCTCGATTGCCAAGACAGAAGCGATCCTGCTGGATAATGCAGGTAAGCTCGCAGCCATTGACAAGGTTCAGGCGCAAATCGAGTTCAATCTTGATGGAACTGTTATCACCGCAAATGATAACTTCCTTGATGCCACTGGGTACACATTGGACGAGATCAAAGGCAAGCATCACTCAACGTTTATGCTTGAGCGAGATCGCGTTGCTCCGAGCTACAAAACTTTTTGGGAAAAACTGAACCGCGGTGAATACCAAGCGGGTGATGCCCAATACGTCGGCAAAGGTGGCAACGAGATCTGGATTCGTGCAACCTACAATCCAATTTTTAATTCTAGTGGAAAAGTATACAAAGTTGTCAAATTCGCAACTGTGGTAACCGAAGAACTGAATCTGATCGCCGACTTCCAGGGGCAAGTAAATTCTGTGAACAAATCGCAGGCTGTAATTGAATTTGCATTGGATGGAACGATCCTCACTGCTAATGAGAACTTCCAGAAGACTTTGGGATACAGCCTAGATGAAATCAAAGGTCGTCATCACAGCATGTTTGTTGATGA
>JBBRJI010000083.1:0-13010 GCA_038219625.1 Pirellulales bacterium
AGCCTAAGAGTTGGGGTTCTTGCGTAGCGGAAGCCGCGTAGGCTTTCGGCGACTTCAAGAGGTAAATCCGTGTGGTTTTGTTCTAACCGCCGAAACTCTTGGCGAGTTCCGCTACCGCCAAATTTCGCAGGGAAGAACTAGTGCTGTATCCAGCCTAAGAGTTGGGGTTCTTGCGTAGCGGAAGCCGCGTAGGCTTTCGGCGACTTCAAGAGGTAAATCCGTGTGGTTTTGTTCTAACCACCGAAACTCTTGGCGAGTTCCGCTACCGCCAAATTTCGCAGGGAAGAAGCACTAGCTACGCTCGCAGACCGTGGTCAACTAGTCGTGCTTCGGTAGATGCGTACCGGGCGCTCTCATTCCGCAACATCTACCAAATCAGGTGCGCTTGGTGGAGCCAGCGGCTCCTTCTTAGGTAACTCTGGCAAGGGTTTGGGCTCTTGGGTGCCCATATCGATCAAATCGAATTCTGCGTGATCCACATCCCGCCTCAAAATCAAATAAGTAGCAGAAGCGGCTGTCCAAAAGAAACTGAAACCATAAGCGGTCAACAGGAGAGGAACGATTCCGCGAAGTAATGGTCCCCACATCGACTCCGTGTCCTTCAACGACGAATACGAGCCAATGTCGAACCCAGCTTCGACTACGCGAAAGCCGGTAGTAAGAACAATCGACAAAAGAATTCCGCCCACTTCACTCAAAAACTGAGCGGCGACGACGCATAAAGCCAGTGTCAACGGACGTTGAAAAGTGTAAGCAGCCGATCTCGAAATCCCGTCGTAAGCGTCCGCCCCTTTCTCGGTAACAATCGAGCATACGGAAAGCGGAAATCCAAACAGGGTGATAGCGGCACACCAACCAATACCGATTGAGCATAGTACCACCGGGATCATCAGCAGACCCGCCAACCAAGTCCCAATGATTGGAATATTGGAAATCCACCCCAAGCACAACGGCCCTAAAGCGATCAACAAGATGAGACCGCTGGGCATGGTGACCGACCAAGCGATGGATTGCCATCGCTTAAGTACTAACTGAATACTCCCCGCCCAAGGAGCGGTCATTTTGGTACCTAGTTCAACGACCGACCGTCGTGTTAGACACCCACCGACAAACGACCAGATCGTCACGATTCCAATAACCGATGAGAGACAGAAGGCCGTTCCGTTGAGCGTTGGGTTGGCAAGCCACTGGTAGACAGGGAATAAGAAATGTTGCCAAATCGAGAGCGGCGATTCTGTGCCTTGAGCGTCCAAAATTGGCAGAATGGTCTGCGAGCCAGCGCTGGGGCTAATCCAACTCTGCACGATTGCGTTCTCAGGGCCAAAGATTTTTAGCGATGCGGATAACCAAAGCTGGGTTAAAAGCAATCCGGCAGCGCACAACAACAAGTGCGTTGATCGCCATGAAATAACAATGCTCTGGGAAGCGACACGCCACCACGGCGTGGAGCGATACCAATCGATCACGACCTTGGGCGTGGCTACGGAGTCGACAGGGGAGTCTTTCATTTACTTGGAAACGTCTCGGTCAGATGTGGATCAGAGTGTTTATTCGGCAGTTTCAATCGAAATTCCATTGTCGAGTCGTCGGAGGTGGCTCCGGCTCAGGCTCGTCTTCGGGTTCCGAACAACCGGTTGGAACTCCAATCTCTTCGCTCATCCATCGATACAAATCAGCCAATTTGCAACGATCCGAGCAAAACGGCATATGGGCAGCCGCCACATCCGCCGTGAAAGCACGGCCACAGGTTGGACATTTCGCTGAGAAGTTTGGTTTCGACATTCCAAGAGAATAACGAATTTGGTTGGTATGTCACGGGTGACACGAGCCGAATTTCCCCCCGGAAATGCTATTTCCAAAGAAGAACCCCATTTCAACGCAATGTAGACGTGGCTTTGCGAACGATTTGGGCAAATTCCTCGGGGCACTCCAGTGGCGTCAAATGGGCGGAATTCGGGACAATGTGCATTTCAGAATCAGGTATGCTGGCCGACATTTCCGCCATAACCCCGGTCGGAGCAATAGTATCTTCCGCTCCGGCGATGCATACCACCGGCATCTGCCACGAACGCATCTTGACCCGGAAGTCTTCCAGGTCCGCCATCGCAAGCTGGGCCCAAGCAATGGTCGAGGCCCGTGTTTCAAGCATCATCGTACGAACCACTTCAACGACCTTCGGTTGATTCGTCAATGTGTGGACGCTGAGCAATTTCTCGGACATGGGCAACACCACTTTCGCCACCCCTTGCGACAGGGCGAGACTTGCACTGGACCGACGGTTCGACGCTCCCGAGGCGTCATCTGCATTGGCTCGGGTATTGGTTAGGATCAGACTCGCAATTCTAGCCGCATGCCTTTCTGCGAACTGCATCGCAACATAGCCCCCCATCGACAACCCGCATACTACTACGGATCGGCGAATTTGCAAACCATCCAAAAGCTTACAACAATCATCGGCGAGATCCGCTATCGAAAAGGACATCCTTTCCTCAACGCTTCGACCGAAACCACGCAAATCGGGCGCAATGCAAAGGTGGTCCGTGGCTAGCAAGGGGATTAGTCTATCCCAAAGTCTGGAATCCAGCGGATACCCGTGCAGAAGCAACAAAGGCACTCCACTACCAGAAAGTCGAATAGGAATCGTGCGATTTGAAACCGAAACATTAATGCTGTCGACGAAGGGATATCCGTGCATGCTGATCCTTGGGAAAAGGTGATGTAGTGTCGCCTTTTGCTCCGCAAAAGTGCGTTAACGAGGCGCACTTTCGCAGAGCGAAAGGCGACAATGGCGACAACGTAATTTACTTCACACACTTCGAGCCGTCGCGCATAACTTCCTCCGTACGAATATGAAATGCTTCCAATCGATTGACACCAAAGGTGGTAGTGATCGCGACGTCGGCTGCATCCCGCCCTCGCGCGACCAGTACGCGACCGATTCGAGGCGTGTTGTTGCGAGCGTCGACTGTATACCACCTCCCACCCAAATACACTTCAAACCAGGCACTGAAATCCATCGGGTAGGGAGCGATTGGAACACCGATGTCCCCCAAGTAGCCTGTGCAATAACGGGCAGGGATATTCAAGCATCTGCAAAGAGTGATCGCTAAATGCATGTAGTCGCGGCAGACACCCGTTTTTTCCCTGTAAGCCTCCAACGCTGTCCGCGTCGCTCGAGCCTGCATATAGTCAAATCGAATATGCGCATGCACGAAGTTGCAAATGGCTTGGACCAGAATCCAACCAGCCGGCTGTTGCCCAAACAGCGACCAAGCAATCTCCTTCAGCTCGCCATCGACTTCACAATATCGGCTGGCCAGGAGATAGAGTAGGACTTCGTTCGGCAAGTCCTGCGGCTTGTGTTGAATCGCCCCCCATCCCAAAACATCCGGCTTGCCGTCATCTTCCACTATTGCATCATTGAAAAACGTCGAACGCCCCGTTGGAACCATGAGACGGCTGCATCGATTGCCATAGAGATCTAAATACGAGGCGATCGGAACCCTTGGCTCAACTCTCAACTGCTCAGGGGATCTTACCTGAGCGTCCATCGACGGATGCAGCCTAAGCATGAGCACGATCGAAGTGGGTTCGGGAAAAGTGAACGCAATCTCAAAACCAACCCGAATGAACATTGCCAACCCTTGGAACGAACATCAACCAATACGAACCATTGCCAAACTAGGCAAGGGCTATCATAGAATCCCTGCTATAACAAAGCGATGCTTTTAAGTCCGATTTCGCCAGTCCGTTCTGCAAAAAATCATAGGTTTCCCGCAATGCCGCAAAACGAATCTTGGTATTTTGCTTACGGCAGCAATTTGTCCAAACAGCAAATGCTTCGCCGAACCGGTTCTATCCCCGTCTCGCGTCCAGCGGGCCTTTCCGATTACGAGATTGCATTCCGGAAAGTCCTCGTCGGTGAGGATGTCTACGCCACGATCGTTCCTGCCCCAGGCAAGGCTGTCCAGGGTGTAGCATACCTATGTAGCCCGCACGCAATGGCCCAACTCGATGTGTTTGAGGGTGTCGCTGAAAACTGCTATCGCCGAGAGTTAGTCCAGGTGACTGCGTTAACAGGTGAAATCCTGAAATGCATTGTCTACATTGGCGAGAAATTTTCTTCGGAAGCCGCGGTCCCCAGTTCCAATTACCTGAACTTAATCCTTACCGGTGCCCAGGAGCACCATCTGCCGTCTGATTATATCCGGCAAATCAAAACCATTTCCAACTGTGGCTAGTGCTGTAACCAGCCTATGAGTTGGGGTTCTTGCGTAGCGGAAGGCGCGTAGGCTTTCGGCGACTTTAAGAGTTAGACCCCAGTGGCTTCGTCCTAACCAACGAAACTCTTGGCGAGTTCCGCTACCCGCACTCCAACCCTCCAATCAAAGAACCTCCGGAGCCTGGCACGTCCCGCCGCTACATTGATACAAGACCAGCGACGCATCTCCGGCAAGCCCTCTTCCCTCGACCAAGCCTAAAAGTTTGGAACTCGCTAACGAATTGCCGAGCGCCCCCTCGTCCAGAGCAAGTACGATGAGCGTACGCGGTCGCAGCGTCCCAAACGCATGGTCCAGAGCCCGTTTCTTTGCATCCGCATCGCGAGCCACATAGACGAGTTCGGTGCTGGGACCAACGAAATGATCTAGGGCTATGAGCATCTGCCCAACCGACGCAGGTGACTGATGCATCAAGGCCGAAGCTTGTTTGAGTGTCTCTTCGGCGAGTTGAATCATTCGGGCATCGTTGGTCAGGTGAGCCAATTTTACTAAGGCAGTCGCGGCCATGGCGTTGCCACTAGGCACACTTCCATCGTGTTGGTCTTTGTAACGTGTGATTAATTCCTCGGTATCCGATGCGGTGAAGAAAAACCCTCCTTGTTCATCGTGAAAGTGCTCCTCCATTGCCGCTACAAGAGAACACGCTTGATCGATGAACTTTGGGTTTCCCGTGCATTCGAAGAGGGTGATCAGCGCATCGGCGAGATAACTATAGTCCTCGAGAAACGCGTCGATTTCGGCAGTCCCCTTTCGCCAGGCGTGCAGCAGTCGACCGTTGGCTTTCGTCATCGACCGTTGAATAAAATCCGCGGCTCTTTCCGCTGCGGCAAGATACTTGGGCACAGCAAAAACAGCCCCGGCCCTGGCCATGGCTGAGATCATCAATGCGTTCCAGGAGCAAAGAACTTTGTCGTCAAGGCCAGGCCAAATTCGCTTGCTGCGAACTTCAATGAGTGCTTGCTTGTCCGTTTTCAATTCCTGCCAAAGGGCTTCGAGCGATATCCCAAGTCGCTCTGCGATGGCCGTGAGTGGCTCTGGGTGATGGAGAATATTTTTGCCTTCGAAGTTGCCGCCGAAAGTCACTCCGTACACTTCACAAAATCGCTCTCCTCGCTCCATGCCGAGTACATTCAGGATGTCTTCGCGGGACCAAACGTAAAACTTCCCCTCTTCCCCTTCGCTGTCCGCGTCGCGAGTGCAATAGAAGCCCCCTTGTTCGTCGGTCAAGTCCTCCAATACATAGTCTAGGGTTTCGCAGACGACATTTCGATAGCGAGTATTGCCGGTGAGAAGATAGCCATCCGTGTAGGCGCTGGCCAAGAGGGAATTGTCGTAGAGCATCTTTTCAAAGTGAGGGACCAGCCATTTTTCATCGACGCTATAGCGTGCGAATCCGCCCCCCAAGTGATCGTAGATGCCGCCATCGGCCATGCAATCGAGTGTCTTGGTAATGATATGAAGCCGTTGTTCACTGGGTCGACGTGTTTGCAGTTGTATCAACAGGCGAATATCCATGGCGTGCGGAAACTTGGGGGCTCCACCAAACCCGCCCCAGCGGGCATCAAATGCTTGTGTCAACCACCCGTCCGCGTTCCATAACAACGACTCATCGAGTGCCAGGTGGCTTTCCTGATCGGCCACGTTGAGTTTGGGTTGGCTTGAAGATTTCAGATGCCGAGTGATTTCCTCGCTTTGACTGAGCAAGCTCTCACGTTTGTTCTGCCAAGCATCGAAGATAGCTTGCAAGACATCGAGAAATCCAGGTCGCCCCCAACGACGCTCCGGAGGCCAATAGGTGCCACCATAAAATGGCTTCATGTCAGGCGTTAGGAAAACGCTCATCGGCCAACCGCCAGATCCGGTCAACATCTGCACCGTCTGCATATAAATATGATCCAGATCGGGCCGCTGTTCCCGATCGACTTTGATGGACACAAAGTTGTCATTCAGAAACGCCGCGATGGCAGGATTCTCAAAGCTCTCATGCTCCATGACATGGCACCAATGACAAGCCGCATAACCGATCGAAAGAAAAATAGGCTTGGATTCAAGGCGTGCTCGTTCGAGGGCCTCGCTTCCCCATGGGTACCATTGGACTGGGTTGTTTTGATGCTGCAACAGATATGGGCTGGTCGATCCAGCGAGCTTGTTCGGCATTCGTGATTCGATTTCTAAGTGGTTCTTAGTGAGAGTGGTGGCACTTGGGTTTTGTTTAGACGAGCGGCAGATTGAAAACTACCAGATGCATCTACCGTCTCCGGCCTTCAGGCCGACTCTCCCAAAGGTAGAGTTAGTTCACCCTCCCTCCGGGAGGGTCGAGCGAAGCGAGGGGAGGGTAGAACTCAGTCTGCCGCTCGCCTTAGGCATAATCTTATACGGTATAATGTTTTCTGACTGCCATTATTTCCCTTCAGAAACACAACCATGCACGTCCATCGACCATTTGTCTTTATGGCCATTCTCTTTTCCAGTCTATTCCATTTACAGCTTACGGTCCCCGCGTTCGCTCAGGCAGCGAAATCGATCCCTGGTCAGAACGATGCAGAGGTCGCTAAAGCCTTTCAAACTTGGTTGGATGCCGAATGCAAACGACACCCAGTGTTCTCGACCCAGCAAGGCAATCGGGAATACGATGGTCAGATGGACGATTTGTCCCCCAAAGCCCGGGCTGATGATGCCAAACGCGATCGGGATTTCCTAATGGAATTGACCAAGAAATTTGACCGATCGACGCTATCACGAAACGCTCAAATTGACTTGGAAATATGGGAAAGTTTCCTTCGCTACCGAGTTTGGCAATTCGACAACAGCGATGACTTTGCAAATGACCCTCGCATCTATCTTCAGTATTGTTCCGACAGCGTGTTTGGACTGTTCACGCAGTCGACATTGCCACGCCACCGAAACGTCGAAAACGCAGTCAGCAGAATTTCCTTCATTCCAGCCGTCATCGCTGCCGCCAAGGAATCCATAAAGAACCCGCCCAAGATACTGACCGAAGTTGCGATCAAGCGAACCGATGGGGCTATCTCCTTCTATGAAAAGGACATCTTTGCGCTGGCGGAAGAGTCGCCACAAATCAGCGCACTTGCGTCGCCTTGCCGCAAGGCCGCCGAATCGCTTCGAGACTACAAAAAATTCCTCGAGGAAGTAGTTCTGCCACGCTCCAATGGAGAATGGCGAATCGGCCCAAAAAAGTTTGGCGAAAAACTGGATATGGAATTGGACGCTGGACTATCGGCCCAAGAAGTCATCGATACGGCCGAAGCCGAAGCCAACCGGGTCGATCGGGAAATGTACTACGTCGCCAAACAGCTTTGGAGTTCCATTTTCAAGTCCAAACCGGTGCCAGCCGATGACCTGATCGGTCGACGAGAGACGATTCGCGCCGTCTTGTCGGAACTTGGCAAAGACCATGGTCAGTCCGCCACGTTGGTCAACGATGCGCGAAGCACCGTTGAAAAGATCAAAACTTTTATTCAGGAAAAGAAGATCCTGACTCTGCCTGCACCAGACCAGTGTTCCATTATCGAGATGCCTGAATTTCAGCGCGGATTTTCAGCGGCCTATCTGAACCAGGCTCCACCCCTCGATGCCAAAGCGAAAAGCCTTTACGCCATCGCGCCTCCACCCTCGGATTGGCCGACCGAACGTCAGGAAGCATTCTTTCAAGAATACAATCGCTCGATGCTACAGATTCTGACTATCCACGAAGCCTATCCTGGACACTACGTTCAATTGGACTACAGCAACCGGGTTGATTCGCTCATTCGGAAAGTCCTTTCCTCCGGCGTCTTCGCGGAGGGATGGGCCGTCTACACAGAGCAAATGATGCTTGACGAGGGTTATGGCAACGGAGACTTAGCCTTGCGTCTGCATCAGCTTAAATTTTATATGCGGGCGGTGCTAAACGCCATCTTGGATTACCGAATGCATTGTTCCGCCATGTCGGACGACGAAGCCTTGGCTTTGCTCGTTGATCGCGGCTTTCAAACATCTGGCGAAGCCATCGGAAAGATCCAGCGGGCGAAACAAAGCTCTTGCCAACTGTCGACCTACTTCGTTGGCCGCACAGCTTTTTATCGCTTGCGACAGAGTGTTCAGCGGGCTCGCGGCGAGGGATTTCTTCTTGGCCCATTCCATGAAGAAGTCTTGCTCAAGGGGACGCTGCCGGTGAAATACCTACCCGAACTGGTAAAGTAAGCCAATGCAGCACGGCACCCAATGCAGCACGGCACTCAATGTAGCACGGCACTCCGTGCCGTGATTCTCGACACGGAGTGTCGAGCTACACTGCTAAGACTGGTTCCCTTTGCATTGGTCCAGCAATGCTCGAATCGTGTCTGCCAATAGATTCAAACTGAATGGTTTCGAAAGCACTTGATTGGTTCTAAGTTGTCTGGCTCGAGTCACAATCGATTCGTCCATTTTGGCCGACATCAAGATGCACGGCAAAGTCGACCTGGTATCGCGTAGAGATTGAAGCATCCCGAGGCCGTCTAGTCGCGGCATGTGAACGTCCAACAACGCAAGATCGATATGCTGGCTGCGAATCACTTCCAAGGCCTCTAGCCCATCGGCGGCAAGGACCGTTCGGTAGCCACGTCGGGAAAGAGCTTCAGCCAGGGACAATCGGAAGTCGCGATTATCGTCGGTGATCAACAGGTTTGGCTCTAGCATTTGCACGACTAGATTCTTACGCTCCAATACCATTTCCGTTTGGCCTTGTAATTAACTCTGCAATTATTGATGAACTATCCTGCCAAATCAAACCCGATTTCCCAATCCGCTGATCAGGAACGACATATTTTGACGGATAATTCGTCACATCCGGCTTTTTTGTCCCATTTAGAGCAAGCTTTGGGTTTTCGCATGGCTCAAGGGTTGAGTCGCAACTGCACCGTTTCGCAGCCTGTCGGGCCGACCACCATTTCGAGAAACGGTGTTATTGCGATCAACTTTGGTGCGAATGATTACCTGGGGCTGTCATGGCATCCAGAGGTTCGGCAGGCTGCTTTGGATTCCGCTCAGCGGATTCCAAAATTTGGAAGCGGAGCGAGTCCATTGGTCACTGGCCAAACATCCGAGCATGCCGATTTGGTGCAATCCATCGCAGACTTTAAAGAAACCGAAAGCGCAATTGTCTTCTCAAGCGGTTATGCCGCCAACGTCGGGACCGTAGCCGCGCTAGCCACCAAAGAGGATATCATCTTTAGCGACAGCTTGAACCACGCCAGCCTCATCGATGGCTGCCGTTTGAGCCGAGCCCAGGTGATGGTTTACCCGCACTCTGACTATTTTGCCTTACGAGAGTTGGTTCGGCAGAATCGGCATCGCGGGCGATTCGCGTTCGTGGCGACCGATTCGGTGTTTAGCATGGATGGCGATCTGGCGCCTTTAGTTGAAATCGATGCGATTTGCCGAGAGTTTGACGTGATGTGCATTCTGGACGAAGCTCATGCAACAGGCGTGTACGGCGTCGAAGGACGCGGATTAGCCGAACACACAGGTCTATGCTCCGAGCGAATCGTCAGTGTTGGGACTTTGAGCAAAGCGTTGGGGTGTGTTGGTGGCTTCGTGGCTGGTCCAAACGTGTTGATCGATTGGCTGACCAACCACGCACGCTCGTGGATTTACAGTACTGCGTCGACTATTCCAAACGCTGCCGCAGCTTGCCGGGCGATTTCGCTGGTGCGGGACATGCAGGACCAAAGAAGTGAGCTTGCGAGGAAAGCCATAGAACTTCGGTCCAGACTTGCTAGCCTCGGCTTCGAAGTTGGAAGGGGCGATAGTCCTATCATTCCGGTCTACATCAACGACGCGAAACAAGTGATGCAATTCAGCGAGCAGTTGCTTAAAGCCGGAGTATATGTTCCGGCAATTCGACCGCCGACGGTACCTGAAGACCGCAGCCTATTGAGAATAAGTCTATCGATCGTGCATTCCACCGATGAACTAAACCGACTTTTAGAAGTGCTTGCGTCTCTCGCGTAGCTGCAATCGTGAGAATTCGGAATGTCCCCGAGTTTACTCGGGTGATGCTTACCACAGCTCTACTCCAATTCGTGCCCAGCATATTTCTGACCAACATCGCTTGCGCTACGGCCAGTGTAGTTTCCCCTTCAGTCGACCGCGACGACTTGGTCGAATCCAGAGTCAACTTTACCGAGTGGTTTCTTGCATTTTCGCTGCACAGACAATACGATTAGACTTCCTCCCGATGGTCGGATGCAAACCATTCGACAGTCAACCGCTCGGGATGGTCCGACGGGCTGCGGCATCGCACAGGAAGGAACAACCATGTCAATCGATTTACCGCTGGACAAAATGACTTTGGCCGACAAACTGGAAGCCATGGAAAAGCTATGGGCTGATCTTTCACAGACGCCGACTGAGTTGCCTTCTCCTTCATGGCATGCTGATATTCTGGCTGAACGCCTCAGGCAAGCTGAATCCGGAAATGTCAAATTCATAGACTTGGAAGATGCAATGGCAGAGGTAAGGAAACACGTTCGTGAGAATCCGCGTACTTGAGTCTGCCAAAAAGGACTTGCAATCTGCTTGGTACTTCTATGAAAATCAGTCTCCTGGATTGGGCGACTATTGCCTTGACTCGTTGCAAGCGGACATTCGCTCACTCACCGTTTACGCGGGGATGCACACTAGAGTCGATGGCGTGTTTCGAATGCTTGGCAAACGATTCCCGTTCGCGATGTATTACTCAATGGACGAAGAATCTATTGATATTCTTGCAGTATTGGACTGCCGTCGTGACCCTCAATGGATAGCCAAGCGTTTGAAATGATCCCGAACTTAGGAATTCGAATCACATCTCAAACGCCAGTTTGATGGGAAGCATTGTACAGACAACACATTTCTGACGACCGAAGTTTGCTGAGAATTAGTCTATCGATCGTGCATTTCGTCGATGAAATAAACCAACTTTTAGAAGTGCTTACGTCTCTTTCGAAGCTACATTGCGTCCCAGAAAGCAAAAGAGGAATCGAAAGATTGCCCTCCCGGAATCGAACTCCGAAGCGCTACCGTTGCGAAAGCGATTACTGCGAGTCAATCGCGACGAACTGACCTGGCTGCTGAACGGTTGAGCACCCTGGCTCTGCCGGTTGCACCCGTCAGCAATTATGACGGATGTATTCAGCTCCTCGCTCTTCCGCTTCGTCATGGTTCAGTACGTTACCCTCCGAATCAAGCAGCAAATTCTCTAGGAAGATGGTAACGGCTCTCGGTATCACGTGATTGTGCTTCAAGAATGCGTAAGACCGGCCTTCGCGGCTATCGTCCGGGCCAAACTCGCCGCTGATGGCTTGGTGCGTAAAAAAACTCACCGCATCACAGATGGCTTTGCTAACACGTTTTGACCCAGGGAAACACTTCGTATTGTGCTCTTGATCGAGCTGATTCGCGAACTCCATCGCATCGGGATTGTTCCTGGCCACTGACAACATGTAATCTAGTTCGGGCCAAATTCCTTCGCCACCGAGGCACTTAAGGTATTCGCTCTGGCTTTCACGACTTGACGAATGCGACAGATGCAGAAGCTGGCCAAGTTCTTCCACGGAAAGCTCTCGAATGGAAGGTTTCCAACACCACTTGCGACTCATAGTTACTCACATTTCCTATTAAACCGATTCCGCTATGGGTTTCGGCCACGAATGTGCAGAGCTTCCGCGCGGACCAGGTATTGTACCGCAACTCGTCGAACCAAGGTAGGTTGAAGAGCTTCACGAATTCCCTCGCGCAGGACTTCCTATCAACCTGAGTCTCGGCTGTTAACCTGGCTATCGAAGTTGTCCGCAATCCCGCTCCGGGCACTGGACCGCAGCCAACAACTTTGCGTCTTTGCGGCTTGGCGTGATCATGCTTTTGGCTCGCGGAAAGACACGAAGACGCAAAGAAGTGAAGTGTTGGCTCGTTCACTCCGCGTTCTCCTTGAGATCGTTAGCGATGCGGGTGATTCCGTCCTTGATCAGTGCTTCGCCAAAGTTGATGAGCAGTCCCAGTCGTTTGTCAGCGAGTTTCAAATAAGTGAGCAACTGCTTCTTGTGCACAGGGTGGATCTTTTCTACGGATTTCAACTCGATGATGACGAGATCTTCGACGATCAGGTCGGCACGGAATCCTTCATCAAATCGCAACTCATCATAAACGACTGGGATTGGATGTTGTCGAACGATCCGCAATCCACGCTTCTTGAGTTCATAGGCAAGAATCGATTCGTAAACGGACTCCAGCAGTCCTGGTCCTAACTTGACATGGATGTGGTACGCAGCATCAACAATCACTTTCGCAATTTCGTTTTCCGTCATCGGTCTTTCTCGCTTGTGATAGGGACTAGCAACTTTGCGACTTGGCGGCTTGGCGAGAGATCTTTTGGTGACTCGCAAAGACGCGGAGACGCAAAGAAGAAAAGAAGAAAAGGTTAAGCATGGTCGGGGACCTCCTCGGCAGCAGCCTTTGCTTTGCGACTTTGCGGCTTTGCGTGATTGTACTTGGGGTTCGCGCAAAGACGCGGCGACGCAAAGAAGAGAAGGTTAGGACTTTCGACTTGAATCGTTTTGATTGAAATACCATATTGGGTGGAAGCCAGCAGACAAAATTCGGCTCCATGCCGTGTGGACACCTTCGGGATGTCCCTATCTCTGCTGGCTTTTCATGCGCGCGTTTGCATCGTCATAAATCGAAGAGAGACTTCTGCAGAATCTTCGGAGG
>JBBRJI010000084.1:0-12957 GCA_038219625.1 Pirellulales bacterium
GCTTTTTCTAGCTGGAATCCAGATCTCCACTTGGCACGGATGGCCGATAGACGCGAAGATAGATGGGGGAAAAATTATTCAACAGACCTATTTTCCCTGGCTGAACTTCTGTTTGGACACGGCGTAGCAAATTATGACTAAAAACGACACTCCCTGGCAAACGCCACCTTCTGTTGGCGAGGCTCTGCATCGCAATCCACTCCCATGCAGGCTCTGCCTGCTGAACCCGGGAAATATGGCGATCGGGATCGCAAACGACCGGTTCCGGAGCCTCCGAGACCTTGCGTTCCAAGGCAGGAGAATGCACGGCTTGAACATGGCAACGAAGTTCATTCTGATGACGTACCTATTTATCGCGTTTTGCTCCCCTGTTTCTTGTCAGTTCGCCCCACTATCCAATGGTTCGCCGAACGATTTAGGAAAGCGCATCGCCGTGCTGATTGAGCAACTGAGCGACCCCAATTACTCAACTCGCCTCCGCGCTCAAGCGGAACTGGAGCGAATCGGTGTGCTTGCTCTGGATCAATTGCACAAAGCAAGTTTCCATCCCGATCCCCAAATCGCCTCTACAGCCCGCTACGTCGTTCAAAGCAACCAGTTCTCTTGGTCTTGGGATACGGATCCAGTTAGCGTCCGGCAGATCTTGACCAACTACGGTGCGGCGGACTCTGAAAAATCCATCTACATTGATCAATTGCAACGACTCGAACACGACGAAGGCTTCGGAGCACTGTGTCGATTGGTTCGCTATGAGACACGTAGCGGATTGGCAAAGCGTGCCGCACTAATCCTAATGCGAAGCAGACCGACTGTAGGCCAGACATTAGAAAATAGAAAAGAAGCTTTACGGAACTACGTTAGCGGTGGCCAAAGCCAAGCGAGTCGATGGTTGCTCAAATATGCATCCAACGACAACGTGTTCGATCAAAGTTGGTGGGAACAGACCCTGGCAGAAGAACTGCAACAACTAAAAGTCGGCTCGGTCGAAACCAACCTGGAACTTACCGTGGATTTGCATCGATGGGTCGTCGAGCAAACGTTTGACCAACCCCACTTGAGGTCCTTCGCGCTTTCAACCGCCCGTTCGATCTTGACCATTGGCAAGACCGTGACCACGCTGGAATCCGCAATCGGCCACCGATCCACCCGAGTTAATGAATTCGCCCAGTGGGCGTTGAAGTGCAAACTGCCAGAGCTTGTTCAAGAGCAGCATGCAAAACTTCCAAATAGTATTGTCTCACGTGAATTCCTTTTCGGGTATCTACTTGCCGAAAGCTTCCTGTTACAAGGGGACGCAACCCTCGCAAACACGATCGCCCAGCACAGCTTGAACCAAGTTCCTTGCAACGAAAAGGGTTCACCCGTGATTCCGCCCCCGGACGAAGAGGTCCCAGGCAAACCGAGCATCCAGTTCTTAAGCAAAGGCAATGCATCGGATCAAGACCGCCGGTCTACTCTTGGGCAAAAACTCGAGGAACGCGGCCAATTCGATTGGGCGGAAGCGGAATTTCGTTTAGTTCTCAACGAGGACTTAACAAATATGGCGACCCTGGATGGCATGTCACGACTGGCCGCAATGCTGCAAATCCAGGGTAAACATGCTGAGGCTGCCGATGTCCTCGAGCCGTTCGTGACGCGTTACAACAACGAACCTCTGTTCCAACGCCAAATGAGCGAATGGAATAGAGACATAGGCAATGTTATTTCCAACTTTCACTTGTACATGGCCGATGACGCTCGACAAGCGAAAGACAACGACAAAGCGGCCAAGCACTACTGGCTCTCGATCGAGCTGTCCCCCGAAAATGTCGATGCTATCATCGGGCTTTACAAACTCCCTCTCTCTGCAAGCGACAAAGACAAATGCCTTACAAAATTGGCGAAAATCATCTTCGACTTGAGAGCTGCAATCCGAAACGGAGAAGAAGAACTCAAAAAATCAAAACCCAATGAACTTGCCTTTTTTTCCCTTTGGATCGCGGACAAGAGCAATACGCTGGCGTGGTTGATCGCCAACACCGAAGGGAGCAAAGAAGAGGCTCTGTTTCTTAGTCGAAAAGCTTGCCTCCTGTCACCCGAACATGCCGAGTATTTGGATACGCTGGCCTATTGCTACGCTGCAATGGACCGCTACCAAGATGCCGTCCAGCAACAGCGACGTGCGGTCGACCTAAAGCCCCACCACCCAGAACTGGTTAAGGCACTCCAACGCTTTGAAGCGAAATTGCGGTCCACCCCACCCAGCCCCTAGCGAGAGCGGCAGACGGAAGACTACCAGGCCAAGCCACCGTGTGGCACGCCCACAGCGATGGGCGCGGGAACCGTGTGGCACGCCCAAAGCGATGGGCGTGGGAACCGTGTGGCACGCCCAAAGCGATGGGCGTGGGAACCGTGTGGCACGCCCAAAGCGATTAGCGATGGGCGTGGGAAGTGTGGCAAATGACTCTAGCTAGCGATTCACCACGCCCTTCGTACCTCAGAGCGTGCCACCCAGTTTACAGGTAGATTTCAATCTGCCCCTCGCCCTAATGCTTCATTCCTCCAGACTATGGCAAGCCGCTCGAATGCAATCCAAGTACGCGCGAACCGTATCGCTATACCCCATCTCAAGCGCATCCGCGATCAAAGCGTGCCCAATGGAAACCTCGGCCACACCCGGCACCGCCGTCAGGAAGGGCGTTAAATTCTCTTGATTCAAATCGTGACCGGCATTGATCTCTAACCCCGAGTCGATAGCCGCCCTGGCGGTGGCTACAAATCTCGAAAGCGTCGCAGCTCGAGCAGACGTATCAAACGCACTTGCCCAGGTTTCGGTGTACAGCTCGATCCGCTCGGCACCAATTTTTTTGGCCATGCACATCTGTTCAGGAATCGGATCCATAAACAGACTCACCCGAACTCCCAGCTCGCGACATTCTCGAATCAAAGGTTCCAACCTAGCTGCATCTTCAACCAAATTCCAACCATGGTCTGAGGTTGCTTGAGATTGGCTGTCAGGAACAAACGTCGCTTGACATGGGCGGACAAGCCGAATCAATTCCATCAAGTTGTGAAACGGATTCCCCTCAATATTGAATTCGGCCTCGGGCCAGTCCGTGAGCAATTCTGCGATTTCAAACACATCGTGACGGCGTATGTGCCGTTCGTCGGGTCTTGGATGAACGGTGATCCCGTTCGCCCCTGCCGACAAGCAAAGTCGCGATGCTCGAACGACACTCGGAATACCTAAATGCCGGGTGTTTCGTAGCAAAGCGACCTTGTTGACGTTGACAGAAAGTTGCGTTCGATTCTTTGAATTCATAGGATAGACAGACGTCGGCTGATTAATTAGAAAGCGGTTGCTCAGTGCCATTAAACTTGATAGTACCCACGATACCATTCGACAAAGCGTAGAATACCTAATTCAATGGGAGTGGATGGACAAAAGCCCACTGCGTCCTTCAAGGAATCAACATCCGCAAAGGTATCGAGCACGTCACCGGGTTGGATGGGCAACATGTTCTTCTTTGCTTTGACCCCGATGGCTTCTTCCAACACTTCGATGAACCGAGTCAGTTCTGTCGGCTGCTGATTTCCGACATTGTGAATTCGAAAAGGGGCCGAGCTCGTACTGGGATCGGGCTTGTCGGTATTCCAAGCTGGATTGGCAACTGGGATTTTCTCCAGCACCAGCCAGACGGTATTCGCGATGTCGTCTATGAAAGTGAAATCCCTCTTCATCTTTCCCTCGTTGTAAACGTCAATGGTCTCCCCTTCCAGAATGGCTTTGGTGAATTTGAAGAGTGCCATATCTGGTCGACCCCACGGACCATAAGCCGTAAAGAACCTCAAACCCGTAGTGGGAAGTCCGTATAAGTGCGAATAAGAATGCGCCATCAATTCCGTGGCCTTTTTGGTCGCGGCATACAAACTGAGTGGATGATCGACTGGATCCTGTACTGAAAATGGCTGCGAAGTATTGCTGCCATAAACACTAGAACTGCTCGCAAACACGAGATGTGAGACGCCCGTTCGGCGGCAACCCTCTAGGATGGTCAGTGTACCCAAAACATTGGAGTCGACGTAAACGAATGGGTTCTCCACCGAATATCGGACTCCCGCCTGTGCTCCCAGATGAATGACCTTATTAAATTCTCGCGTTTCAAATAGACCAGCGACAGCCACGCGATCCTTCAAGTCCAGCTTAACGAACTCGAAATTAGGAAACTCTTTGAGTCGGTTCAGTCTCGCCTGTTTTAGACTAACGTCGTAATACTCATTGAGATTGTCCAGTCCCACGACTGGCAAACCAGCCTTTAGGCAGAATCGCGCGACGTGAAAGCCAATGAATCCCGCGGCACCAGTTACCAACAAAGTTTGCATAAATTCGGTCGAAGAGTCTAAATGAATGTCGAGTTTGGGATCGCTAGTTTCGGCAACTCAATGCCCTGCAATAGCCTATTGCTTTGGCCTTCCATTACTTTCCCGTGGCGCAGACAAACACGAAGCCATTGATTGAGGCTTCGCGCGTCACTGATTACGCCGTCAAAGGACGATTCTGTGCACCACAATAGATCCTGTTTGCCATGCAACGACCAGTGCCACAATAGCCGAATCTGATCCTTCGTACGATGGTGTACTGCGTTTAACACCGCATCCCCGTCGCGATCTGCCATGACTCTCGTCGAAAGCCCGTCACAGTCAACAATGAGCACCCCAGGCCGGCACATGGATTCCAACAACACCGGATCACTGGAGTCGCTTAGACTGGCCAAGTGCCAGACAATCTCTCGCTTTCTATCCAAAGGGCCTTGGACGGTCAAAACAGTATGCTCCGCCAAACGTCTGAGAAGGGCACGATGCATGGGCCTCAAATCCAAAAGACTCCAATCTTGAACCAGTTGCATTGCAAGAGTTTTTTTCATGACGCGCGAGGCAATGTAGACACTAGGACGACTGTACCGGCTGGAATGTCAAGCTCTGCGAATGGGCAGGCGAAAGGAACGAGAACGGTCTGGCCACGCTCGAGTAGGAATTCGTTCGAACCCGTTTTCAAAATTGCACTGCCTTTGGGTACAGTGATGATGGCAAGCTGCTTGCTTTCCAGCGGAAATGTGCCTTGACATGCATACTCTTGCAGGGTGAACTTATCGCAATCTACCAACATTGTGGCTGCCGATGCCAGGTTCTGTGTCCTCGGCACAAATTCGACTGGCCCTCGTTCAAAATCGATTACGTCCAACGCCTGCTCAATGTGCAATTGACGTGGTTGCCCATCTTTGTCGACGCGATCCCAATCGAAGAGCCGAAACGTGCAGTCACTCGCCTGCTGAATTTCAGCCACCATTAACCCGGCACCCAACGCATGAACCGTACCCGCTGGGATGAAGATACAATCGCCCGCTTTGGGCGAGAGCACGTGCAAACAGTTTTCAGTCTCACCGTTTTCGATCGCGGCAAGCAAAATTTGGCGGTCAACGCCAGACTTCAAACCCGCAAACAGTTTCGCTTCCGGTTCCGCATCGATCACATACCATGCTTCCATTTTCCCGCGGTCTGGTTGCGTCATTTTGGCACCGTACACGTCATCCGGATGGACCTGTACACTGAGTACTCTTTGGCAGTCCAGGTACTTCAGTAATAGCGGAAAGCGTTCGTTAGGAGCGTCACGACCGATAACTTCGTTTGGAAAAGATTCAATTAATTGCCTCAAAGTCCAGCCGGCGAAATCTCCTTCGGCCACGATGGACTCACCCTCGCGATGATCCACAATCTCCCAACTTTCAGCCCAAATGCCACTTCCAGGCGGTTTTTTGCCCAGTTGCGTGGCAAGCCGATCGCCGCCCCAGATGTACGAACGAAAAATCGGCTCAAAACGAATCGGCTGATCTGGTAAAAACATGGATTGCCAAATGGACAGGGAAGAACAAACTGGGTGAACACGAATGGGCGCGCCCGAAAAGTTATTTTACTCGCCCCACACAAACTACGCACGACGGCACTAAAAATCATGCCGTAAACACTATACCGGAGACTGGATTGATGGCGAAAAGCGTCCTTGCACTGAAAAAGGCCGACGACCTATTTGAGAAAAGCTCAATGAGCTTTGGAGACCATCTCGAAGAACTCCGCCGTGCCCTTTTCAAATCGTCCATCTGGTTGGCCGTAGGTCTGGTAATCGGCTTGCCCATGGCTACCACTGTGGTGAACTACATGCAAGTACCTCTAAAGATCTCTCTCGATAGGTACTACGATAAAATGAGCAAGGCGGAAATGAAGAAGGCTGTGGGCAAGGAGGTTTCCGCAGACCTCTCAAAATGGCTTACCGAAAATAAAAAAGTAAGCCAAATCGTGTATCGAGACATGCGAAGATGGAAAGCCGCCATATCCGACGAGCTTTCGGAAACGGATCGAAAACAAGCGGATACCTTTGGATTGCCAGTTGTCGAAGATCTGGTTGCGTTTCGGGAGTTCGTCGGGATTGACACAGGAACCGAATCGCTCGGACTTCAAGAACCCTTTTTGATCTGGTTCAAAGCAGGTCTGGTCATTGCATTCCTAGTGGCTAGCCCAGGGATCTTTTTCCATGTCTGGCAATTCATATCCGCCGGACTGTACCCGCACGAACGACGCTACGTTTACTTTTTTCTGCCAACGAGCCTGCTGCTATTTTGGGCCGGTGCCGCCCTGGCCTTCTTTGTGATCTTCAATATGGTCATCGATTTCCTTCTTGATTTCAACGCCAGTATGGGGATCGGAGCCTCTCCACGACTTACGGATTACATGTCTTTTGCGCTCATGCTCCCCTTGGGCTTCGGCATCTCGTTCCAACTACCATTGGTAATGCTCGTGCTCGAACGACTTGGCATCCTGTCGGTCAAGCTCTATGTGTCCCAATGGCGAATGGCGATCCTCATTATCGCTTTCCTGTCGATGATCCTGACCCCGAACGACGTTGGGAGCATGCTCGGTATGGCTGTACCGCTTATTGGTCTCTACTTCGTCGGTATCGCCATGTGCAAATACCTGCCCAGAAGTGATATGCTACGTGGGCAAGCTGTCGATCCAAGTTGATGGACTGCGACGTCCCCTTGGGCCATGACTAATTCCGTAGCTGAAGTCGTTAGACTTCAGACCCCCGAACTCTTACGAGTTCGGCTACGCTTGTTTGTGACACAGCGCTAATAAACTTGAAAGCGTCCAATCGATGACAATTCCTACGACTCGCCGACAATTCACTCAGTCGCTGGCCGCAATATCCCTCGTCGGATTGACGCAGAATCGACCGACATGTTTCGGGCAAGAAAAACTCGATGATGCTTCTTTCAAGCCCAAGCAACGCACGGTCGTGGGTGCCAACGTAGCTGCTACCGTGCATCCTATCGCTTCCCAAGCTGCCTTGACCATCTACCAAAACGGTGGCAATGCAGTCGATGCCGCCATCGCGGCCGCTCTCTGTCTTGGAGTCGTCGATGGTCACAATTCCGGTATCGGCGGTGGTTGCTTGATGCTGATTCGAACTCAGGGTGGCGCGCTACATGCCATCGATGGTCGCGAAACCGCGCCCTCCGCTGCTTCAGCGACAATGTTTGTCCGCAACGGCAAAGCCGTCGCGGAGTTGAGCCAGACCGGTTCGCTCGCTTGCGCTGTCCCAAGCCAAATCGCTGCCTTAAAACTTGCACACGACAAACTCGGATCCTTGAAATGGGCGACTCTTTTCGAACCTGCCATCGAAGCAGCCCAAGCCGGCTATGCCATTGGTCCGTCAACCCACAATGCGATCTCCTCCGAACGGGACAACCTTGCCAAGTACGATGCTAGCCGAGCGGTACTTCTTAAACCAGATGGAAGTGTTCCCAAGGTTGGAGAAGTCCTGCGGCAACAGGACCTCGCGGCAACCCTTCGTCAAATTGCAAAGAATGGTCCCGCCTGGTTCTACACCGGCGATTTCGCCAAAGCTGCCGCCGGTTACCTTGAAAAACAGGCCGGAATTCTCACCCTCGCCGACTTCGCAAACTACAGAGCGATCGAACGAACGTGCATTAAAACCAACTACCGAAATTATCAAGTGATCGGCTTTCCGACCCCTAGTTCCGGCGGTATCCACATCGCTCAAATGCTGAACATGCTCGGTAAGTTCGACGTTGCAAAAATCTATTCCAAGTCCAAAGGAGAGTTTTTTCATCTACTTGCAGAGTGCATGAAGCGAGCATTTGCGGATCGAGCTCACTGGCTTGGCGATGGCGATTTCGTGGACGTCCCAAAATTTCTAGTCGATCCAGCCTACGCCGATTCGCTTGCCTCCCAAATCCAGTTGGACAAAGCTTCTTCTTCAATCGTTCATGGAAACGCAACTGCCGACGATAACAAGAAGCATACGACGCATCTGGCAACCGCGGACGCCCTGGGCAATTGGGTCGCACTGACCTCGACTGTGAATACCACCTGGGGGTGCAAAGTCATGATCCCCGGCACCGGTGTTATGCTTAACAATCAAATGGACGATTTCAGTATCTCTCCTGGAGTTCCAAATGCCTTCGGTTTAATCGGATCGGACGCGAACGCCATTGCACCCAACAAACGCCCTCTCTCTAGTATGAGCCCAACGATCGTGCTTGAGAAAGACGGAACTCCGTTTCTGACTTGTGGCGCCGCCGGTGGTCCCAAGATCATTAACGCGACGCTTCAAAACATCGTCCGATGCATCGACCTAAACGAATCCATAGACCAAGCGATCGCCGCAGCCAGAATCCACCAACAATGGCGTCCAGACGTTGTTTATCACGAACCGAACCTCGGCGGATTGCGGCTAGCCTTAACGGACGGTCGCAACTCCAGCAGCGACGCGAGCAAACACTTGGAAAAACTCGGACATCCCCTCAAGGTCTCAAGTTCTCTCGCAATCGCGCAAGGGATCCAAAAAACCGACCGCGGTTTGCTCGCAGCTTCCGACCCAAGAATCGACGGCCAAGCCATCGCCATCGTTAAAGGACCGTTCGATCAATAACTGTCCAATTTTCCCGTAGCGGAAGTCGCCAAGACTTTCGGAATGAGCGGGCGCCGAAACTCTTGACGAGTTTCGCTACGACACTAATGGATCGAGTGATCCTAACCCGGGTTAAACGGGGTAAGACGACGCAACTGCAAGGCCAATTCAATGCCAAGTCCATATACTTCAGGAGTCAATCGAACGTAGATGCCTGTCGTCTATTTCAAACGCCACAAAATGCAGATTGATCTTTTGAAGTTCGATCGCCCTCACGTCCCAAGCGAAAGCATCTTTCGTTTCGTACCTTGGTCTGAAAAGGTCTTGGGACAACATGCGTTGGCAAAATGGGATAGCTTTCGATTGGAAATCGATGCGAATGTTTTCCCTTGCCTGGGAGATCGCGACGGTTGCAAACAACTCATGCGAGACATTTCGTTGCGAGCCAACTTTGTCCCTGAAGCAACGTGGCTTGCCATCGCTGACCTTGAGGGGAAACCGGAAGTGCCGGTCGGCACTATTCAAGGCCTAAGACTAAACGCGATCGAAGGTGCCATTCAAAACGTAGGGGTCGTTCCACAATTTCGAGGCATGGGCCTAGGACGTGAACTTATTCAACTCGCACTGCAAGGCTTTCGAGAAACTGGCTGTGCGAAGGTTAACTTAGAAGTCACTATTCATAACACCGGTGCGATTCGCCTCTACGAATCGATGGGGTTTCGCTATGTAGAAACGGTATTCAAGGTAGGGAATGTGCCGGTGAATACTTAGACATCAAGTGTGGCTGAGCGAGGCCCTCGCTCAGGTTTTCTAAAAATGCGACGAGCGAAGGGCCTCGCTCGTCCACAAACATTGCGAAGGTCTCTCAGTGCCACGCAAACCTCAGCAGTGCTACGCAAACCTCAGCAGTGCTACCTTTTTTTTGCCCACCCGAAGCACGATGACGGACTCGCTCGCCAAATCTGCTGGGATTAAAACGCGATCGATCCCTTCGACTTTTCGATTGTTGATATACACCGAGCCCCCTTCTATCGCGCGTCGAGCTTCACCTTTGCTAGCGCAGAGCGAAACGGCGCACAATGCTTCGATCAGCGAAACCCCTTCCTTCAATCGATCCATTTGCATAGCGCTGCTGGGTACGTCGGCGAATATCGAGTTCAATTCTTTGTCGCTCAACGAATCGATCGCGGCTCCGAACAAAGTCTGCGATGCTCGAAGGGCGGACTGCAATCCAGCCTCCCCATGCACCAAACGCGTCAGCGATTCCGCCAACCGACGCTGAGCAGCGCTAGGCTTTTCAGCCATCGAGGCTTCTATTTGCAAGTACTCCTCGCGCGTTACATCCGACAAGAATCGAAGAACCATCAACACGTCAGCATCGGCTACATTAATGAAATACTGGTAGAACTCGTATGGCGTGGTCTTGTCGGCCGAGAGCCAAACCGCCCCCTTCTCCGTCTTGCCCATTTTGCGCCCATCGGAAGTTGTCAGCAATGGGCAAGTCAATCCATAAAGCTGCTGACTCAGCATCCGCCGTCCGAGATCGATCCCCGCCGTGATATTCCCCCACTGATCGCTGCCGCCGATTTGAAGCTTGCAATTGCGGTGTTGAGCCAGGTAAGCAAAGTCGTAGGCTTGCAACAGCATGTAGCTGAACTCGGTGAAGCTCAAGCCGCTGTCCTGTCGTTCCAACCGACTTTTGACCGAGTCTTTGCCTAGCATAACGTTGACTGGAAAGTTTTTACCAACATCTCGCAAGAAATCAAGAAACGAAAAGGAGTTCATCCAATCGTAGTTGTTCACCATGACAGCCGCGTTGGGTCCCTCGAAATCCAGAAACCGTCGCATCTGCGTTTCGATACTTGCAACATTGTGCTGCAAAATCTCTTTGGAAAGAAGGACCCTTTCATCCGACTTGCCGCTCGGATCCCCCACCATGCCTGTTGCACCACCGACGAGCGCAATCGGTTTGTGGCCAGCCTGTTGAAATCGTCTCAGCATCATCAGCGGCAAAAGTGAGCCAACGTGAAGCGAGTCCGATGTTGGATCAAAACCTGCGTAAACAACAGTGGAGGACTCCAGTTCCTTGGATACTGCGGCCAAATTCGTGCACTGATGAGTCAGGGCTCTCCACTGAAGTTCATCGATAATATTTATGGAAACAGCCATCTATGGTCTTCCTAGTCGAATCGGAAAAGTGCGGTTGGCCGTTAACGCCAAATGCTGGTAGTTCATGCGAAAGAGTGGAGATGTTACAAGAAATCATCCAAGATGGAAACGGGCTGTCTCCGAAGCAAGCAAACGCAAAATAGAAGTAAAGTATCACGGCGGTCCCTGCCTTGCTGCTTCAGGCTGTCATCTTATTCGCGCGGTAAAAAACACTGTTGCCTTTTGCCCCTAGGCTGTGAATCCATTGACCCGACGCGTGTGCGCGTGTGTTAGGCGAGGGGCAGTTTGAAATTTACCTATAAACTGGGTGGCACGCTCTAAGGTATATAAATTGGGTGGCACGCTCTGAGGTATATAAATTGGGTGGCACGCTCTGAGGTACGAAGGGCGTGGTGAATCGCTCGAGTCATTTGCCACACTTCCCACGCCCATCGCTAATCGCTTTGGGCGTGCCACACGATGGCCTGGCCTAGTAGTCTTCTGTCTGCCGCTCGCCTTAGTGCTCTGGGGTCGCACAACACTGCTGGATTTTTGTGGCTGAGCGAGTCCCTCGCTCAGGATTGAAATCCAACGAGCAAAGGGCCTCGCTCGTCCACATGTGTCGCCTTTTGCTCCGCAAAAGTGCGCTAACGAGACGCACTTTCGCAGAGCGAAAGGCGACAATAGCAAAAAATCGTAGCCTCGGAATGTCGGAACCAAGAATAACTATTCGCGAACGTTGAGTTCTAACTTCCAGCTTTGGTCGCTTCGAGTGCTTTTGCACCACAGCTCGAAGACGCCTAACTCCGTAATCCTGCTCTGAAATCTCACTGGTACAACTTGCTCACCTTCGCTGGCGGTCAACTCGACCTCCAGCGGCGAAGTCTCTTCGAGTTCGTCGTCGTCCCAGCCTCTAAGATAAGTTCCTGCCTCGTCTTGTTTTCGCATCGAACTTGTAAAGAAGCGAAATCGACCACGCTGCCCGACTTTGAGTCCTACCTCACGACTCTTGACGTCCGTTTGCGTCCCCTCTTCCATGCCTTGCGGTACAACGCACAAGGCTTGCAATGGTCTTGGCATGCCTGGAATCGACGGCCCAGACGTTTCGATGCCAACATAGTAGCTACGAGCCGTTCCACCTCGAATCCGAATACCACCCTGTTGCTTGGTCCAAGCGTAATACGCAGCACCACATGCGACCGCTTGATCGAGATCTTCAACTCCACCAAGCACAATCGGGGCTTGGCCTTCTTCATTCCACGAGGCCAGTGTTTGCAACATACGAATTCGGAACGAATCGGAATTGAATACTCCACCATTAAAAAGGAGATGCGTCAACCTCATCGTGGCTTGTTCGTCAGCACGCAAATGGTCGGCCAAAAAAGCCCCGACATGTTTCGTAATCGCCGCGTCCGATTCGAACGGCAAACCGATCTCCTGAAATCCGGTGGCTCCATACCGCACCGGGCGCTCATCACGACCGACCAACGGAAAGAAGCCGTCAACAAGCGTCCCCTCAACCGTCAAACGATCCAGCTCGATTGAAACCGTCCCTCCAATCAGTTTACTGCCTCGCCCCAATACGTTCAGTGGAAATGAATTCGGAGCCGATTCCCCTTGGAGCAACGACTCCTTCGCCAACCGACAGGAATGCCAAAGTGAAACAGACTGCCAAGCGTTCAGCTTCGTCCCCTTGTCCGCAAATTGCATCGAAGCAACGTGAGCCAAGGTCAAGTCCATGTTGTCGCCACCGATCAACAAGTGATTGCCAACCGCTAGGCGATTCATGTTCAGCTCGCCATTTTCGGATTGAATTTGGACCAGCGTTAGATCCGTTGTTCCAC
>JBBRJI010000085.1:0-12889 GCA_038219625.1 Pirellulales bacterium
GGACGGGCGAGGACGCTCGACTGGTTTTGTACCACGCATAGAATTCTTCGCCCGCTTTGCTTTCCAACCAGGACACACGCTTGGTTGCTTCGGCAATCATTTCGACGCTCATGGCTTTGTTCGTAATAACTTTTCGATAAAAAGAAAGGGCTTTGTCGTGATCGCCCATCCCTTCGGATGCTTGAGCAAGGCCAAAATTGGTTCGTCCAGTCAGAAATGGGTCGGTGCTCTTTTCAGCCACTTCGCCATACTCCGCGATAGCCTCTTTGTAAAACTGTTCCGCTAGGTCGCGATCGAGGTAAACTTTTTCCAGAGCTCGCGCCATGTTGGCGTCGCCTGCGATTTGTTTAGCCCAAAGTCCGGCTGCGGTCCCCTTGAAATCGCTTGAGATCGCTGTCAAATCCGCTCGGTCTGTGTCCGCAAAGTAGAGAGCCGTCCAGCCCTTGGCGGACTCTTTTTCTTGCACTGAAGTGTAGAAGCCGTACGCGAGCAAACCAAGAACCACGACTGTCGTGACGGCCACAATCGCGGGTAATGCATTCTTCAGTTTAATTGCCTGCTGTTCGATTTTGTCAGCTAGCAGATTCGATTCTTGGATCTGTTTTCGTTCGCTTTTCATAGCTTCATGCCGGCAAAAGACGGGCGTTTAGGGGAACTTGGGAAAGAGTGAAGTATAGGCCTGAAGTCCCATTTCCTCAATAGTGTT
This sequence comes from Pirellulales bacterium, assembly GCA_038219625.1. Lineage (GTDB taxonomy): Bacteria > Planctomycetota > Planctomycetia > Pirellulales > Pirellulaceae > JBKCUI01. The sequence continues at coordinate 707 of JBBRJI010000085.1, forward strand.
ATTGCTGCGTTAATTCTAGAACCGATGGTGACAAAACCGCCATTCCCTGCCATGATCTGACCTTTGAACCAAAAAATCAACCGTTTCATTAACCCAGTAGAGGCAATCCATGACCCCTCCCGTCATGCGAGCTTTGGGGATTCGTTCGTTTCCGCGATTGCAGTCGAGCATCGTTGCAAATGTGCGAAGATCGACGTTTTGTGCTTGCGTATTCCCCCTACTCCTTCTCATCGGCTTGGTTGCAATTGTGCCGGGCAGTCGCTGCCTTGGTTTCGAACAAGACCCAATACCGTCGACTAGCCAAGCGAGCGATTACAGTGGATTGGAAACGACTTCGTTCGTCCGCCTTCCGGATTACGTCGTTGGCAAGATAGCCGCCGAAACCAAGGCTGCGTCTATTGCAGGAAACAACGCGTGGATCATGACTTGTTCGGCCTTGGTGTTCTTTATGATCGCTCCCGGCTTGGCTTTGTTCTATTCCGGTCTGGTTCGGAAAAAGAACGTTTTAAGCGTATTCATACAGTGCCTCTTCTTGACCTCCGTCATGTCAGTCGTATGGTCTTTGTACGGCTACTCGCTGGCGTTTTCGAATGGCGGAGAAGTGGATGGATGGATTGGCGGTTTCGGGCATGTCTTTTTGAATGGCGTTTCTCGCACTTGGAATGATCTCCGTCAGTCGCCTGTCACTCCGATGTGGTTTGCGGCTGGATCCGAAACATCGGTGACCAAGTACTCGCACATGATCTTTGAAGGAATGTTCTTTTCCATTTCTCCGGTGATTATGTACGGTGCGCTTGCTGAGCGGGTAAAGTTTCATGGAATGGTCGCCTTTAGCATCTTGTGGGGCACATTCGTCTATTGCCCGATTGCGCATTGGATTTGGGGGGGCGGAATTCTGAGCTATCCGCTTGGGCTGTTGGGTGGCAGTCTGGATTTTGCTGGCGGAATCGTTGTTCACACTAGCGCGGGGGTTTCAGCACTTGTTGCCGCCATCGTGGTTGGGCCAAGGCTTGGCTTCGGAAAAGATCCGATGCCGCCGCATAATCTCACGTACACGTCCATTGGGGCAGCCATGCTCTGGTTCGGTTGGTTTGGGTTCACCGCAGGCAGTACGATGGCGGCCAACGAAGTTGCCACGAGCGCGTTCGCCGCCACGCATTTGTCCGCAGCCGCGGGAGCGATCGGATGGTGGCTGCTTGAATGGCGGTCGAGAGGCAAACCGACAGTCCTTGGAATCAGCTCTGGATTGGTCGCAGGCTTGGTTTGCATTACGCCTGCGGCTGGCTACGTACAACCGATGCCCGCACTTCTGTTTGGTTTTTCGGCTGGAATTGGATGCTACTACGCTTGCAGTTTGTGCAAGCACTGGGCAGGCTACGATGATGCGTTGGACGCGTTCGGCATCCATGGTGTCGCCGGAATCATGGGTGCCATCTTGACAGCCATTTTCGCATCGCGTGCTTGCAACAATGTTGGTAACGGTAATACATTAGGGCTGCTGGAGGGAGGAAACCTAATTCAAGGACAGCTTGCATCGATCGCCGTGGTGGTTGTCTATTCGGGGCTTTCGAGCCTGGTATTACTGAAGGTCGTCGACTGGACTATCGGATTACGAGTCTCGGCCTCGGACGAACGGCAGGGACTCGATGTCCAGCAACATGGCGAAGAAGGTTACATATTCTTGTAGGACAAAATCATGGTACAAGTCATACCCACCGACAAATCCAGCGTCACTCCATTGAAGATGCCCGACAGGTTTCGAAAAGAAATTGTCTATTTCATGTCGCCGGCCGAGGGGGACAACGCACCCAAACTCGGAAAGGACGAATACTGGATCCGTGCCGAGGACGCCGCGAAATGGCTCGATGATGGTTTCTTTAGCCTCGTTTCCCCCTTGGACGCCGAATCCGTTGCGGAAATCGAACTATCCGAAGATCAAGAGATTTGGCTTGAATGGATGGTCGAAAACCAGATTTGCACCGTGAAAATCGCATAAGGCGAGCGGCGATGTGAAAATCATTCACGGATTTAGGGAGGCGACAGGTTTCGAGTTTTTGTTTAGACTTCCCATTCCTGAAAACCAATCCCGTTTCCCCCTTTCTTCTTCGTTAAAGAGAACTAAAAGCTGTGGCATCCTATAAAACCAGCGACCTGCGTAGAGGACTCAAGATTCAAATCGATGGCGAACCCTACTTGCTCACCGATATTGACTTTTTCAAGCCAGGTAAGGGCAATGCACTCTACCGCTGCAAAATGAAAAACTTGGTCCGAAACACCGTCTTGGATCGGACACTAAAGGGTGGTGACGAGCTGGAAGCGGCTGATGTGGAGGAACTTGAGACTCAGTTCCTTTACAGTCAAAATGGAACCTTTGTTTTCATGGATAAGGACTCGTTCGAACAGTATGAACTGTCCGCGGAACAAGTGGACGAAAACTGGAAGTATCTCAAGGAAAACATGCCGGTGGACATGGTTTTGTTCAATGGCAATCCGATCACGATTTCACCCCCTTCGCACGTTACGCTGAAGGTAGTCGAAACGGATCCAGGAACCAAGGGTGACACGGCTACCAACGTAACCAAGCCAGCCAAAGTGGAGACGGGGGCTGAGTTCAACGTACCTGGATTCATCAAAGAAGGAAACGTCATCAAAATCGACACGCGCAACGGCACTTACGTCGAACGCGTTAGCATGGATTAACACAAAACTGGCACAGTGTGTAAGCTAAAGCATTGGAAGCGTGTCTGTGGGATCGATTCATTGACATTCGTAGCTGGTGGCAGTCGCCATCGGCCGTGCATGCAAGTCTACTTGGGGTGACGCTATGCTCCGTTTGCAATTCGTATGGACCATTTGCTTGATATCGCTTTGGATCTCACTGGGAGTTTCTCGCGCTCAGTCACAGCAACCGAGGCAGGAGAGTTTTGAAATCCTAAGAGAGCAACTGATCAAAAACGTCTTGATTCCCAATGGGATTAAAGACCCTCGCGTTTTGAAATCGGTCGGTTCAACGCCGCGTCACGAGTTTGTTCCAAAGAAATACGCTCATCAAGCGTATCAAGACATCGCGATCCCAATTGGCGAATCGCAAACGATCAGCAGTCCCTTCATCGTTTCTTTGATGACGCAATCGCTGGACCCCAAGCCCACCGACAAGGTGCTCGAAATCGGTACGGGTAGCGGTTATCAAGCCGCCATTTTGAGTCCCTTAGTCAAAGACGTCTACACGATTGAGATCGTAGAGGAGTTGGGGCAGCATACGAAACAGTTCTTGGCAGACATGAACTACACGAATGTTCATTGCTTGATAGGTGACGGTTTCAAAGGCTGGAAAGAACACGCACCCTTCGACAAAATCATCGTGACTTGCTCGCCAGAAAAAGTTCCTGAGCCGCTTGTCGAACAACTGGTAGAAGGTGGATTGATGATAGTTCCTGTCGGCGAGCGGTACCAGCAGATGCTGTTCTTGATGCGCAAGGTAGATGGCAAACTGGAGCGAGAGGCCTTGCAGCCTACGCTGTTTGTTCCGATGACAGGTGCCGCCGAGGACGCACGGGAAATTACTCCCGATCCCAAAAATCCGAAGTTGGCCAATGGAAGTTTTGAACAAGCCTTGATCAACAACTCGCGAGTACCAGGCTGGTACTATCAATTTGGGTGTATCGTTGTCCAAGATTCCAATGCGCCAGATGGGCAAAACGCAGTCGAGTTTAAGAGCAACGATCCCAAGTCGCCGAGCATGCTACTGCAAGGACTAGCAATCGATGGTTCCATCGTCAAGAAGATCAAGCTTGGAGGATGGATCTCTACGGAAAACGTTAAAATTGGCAAGAACCTCGAGGACTCGCCTTCCATCGCGATTCAGTACTTTGACTCGAATAGAAATCGCATCGGTTACAATTACATCGGTGGTTTTAAGGGGAGCCGCAAATGGAAAAAAGAAGACAAGATCTTTACGATTCCGCCTGCAACTCGCGAGGTCATCGTTTCCATTGGTTTATTTGGTGCGGTGGGTGCGGCTCGATTCGACAATATTTTTATCGAAGCCGTAAAGTAGCGGCTCTCAAAAAATGAAACCGAGAAAAGGTTTCCATGAAATGGGGAAAAGATAGGTGAAACCAAAGGCTGTGTTGGCTTACTGTCGAGAAAAAGGGATCAAAGCCTTTGACTTGCGCTTTGCGGATGTTGCTGGTTCCTGGAGGCACATTACTTTTCCCGTATCGGCACTTACGGAAGCTTCCTTTGAAGAGGGTTTTGGACACGATATTATTTTGGACCCGTCCGCAAACCAATCTCCAAGCCATGCTATCTTGGTCCCACAGGGGTTTGCAAATTACTTGGACCCATTTGCGCACCAACCAACATTGGTCTTGTTGGCTAGTGTGCAAGACCCCGTGATGAGAGAGGAAAGTCCGCTCGATTCTCGATCGGTGGCCGTTCAAGCCATGCGTTACCTCGAAACTTCTACCATTGGCGATGGACTGGCTGTCCGCGCGAGTTGTCCCTTTCGAATCGATCGAGCAGGCAAACCGGAGGATGAGTTCCAACCTTCTGAAAACACGCTGCTCGCTTGCGGGCCTGCCGATCGCGATTTCAACATGCGATGCCAAGTCGCGGACCTTGCCTCTGAAACGGGACTGCATATCGAACGGCATTTCAGCGGAATGGATTCCAGCTCGGAATTGATATTAAAACAGTCGAGTCTAGTGGAGTGCTGCGACGACATACTTATGCTCCGCTATGTGGTTGGCCAGAATGCCTGGAAAAATGGCGATAGGGCTAGTACGGCCAATCTGTGGCTGCCGAGCCAATGGTCGATTACTCGTCAAGGCGAATCGCTCTTTGTTGGGTCGTCTTATCGTGGATTGAGCGAGACCGGATTGCATGCGATCGGTGGCATTCTCAGACACGCGGACGCGATCACGGCGATTGCTATCGCCAATGCGGAATCAACCGATGGAGTTCCCTGGTTGAAATTATGTTCCTACAACACGCCCGAATCGCTTTGCCGGGTGATCATTGCCTCCAATAACCCTCGGGATCGAGCGATCGAGTTTCGCGGTGCCCCCGCCGCGTGCAATCCCTATTTGGTCTACTCGGCCGTATTGATGGCTATGATCGACGGCATCCAAAACAAGACGACTCCAGGTTCTGCATTGGATAAGCAATTGGATAGTGCTTCGGCTGCGATGCTGGTCTCGATTGGACGCGACGAGAACGGGCAAGCCAGTCGTCGTCAATTGATGGAAAGTCTCATATCGGATAGCGACTTCTTAAGTCGAGGCCAAGTCTTCTCCAATGAACTGATCGATGTGCTTTGCAAGCAGTTGGGCTAGACTACTGGGCGAGAATCGTCTGTCGATGGATTTGAGGGACGATTTGTCCAGCATTTGTTCCTGTTCAACCTTGCTGAGACCTGTTGATCTGATATGTTCAAAGTACCGGAAACACCAGACATGCTTGTCGCCGTCTTCTTTTGGCCGGTTCCTAGTGCGATTGAAATCCATTGAGATGCGGATTCGTACTCTTTCGCAAAGGCTTTGTGGATCGAGGACCAGCCGGGCAATGCGTCCTGGCTTGGGATGGAATCATGCCTCGGTTTTCTGTTTCTCAACAACGAGAGGTGTAGCGAATGACGTTCGAACCGGTCGGTTATTCATCGGCGGAAAATGAAATGCTGTCTGAATTGCTGAACTCATCCAATGCGCTTCAGTTATCGCGATACCAAGAATTTTTGACCCGACCCAGCGAGAGCGAACGCAACAGCATCCTGGACCAAGCCATGGAAGAAGCTATCCATCGAACAGCCAGCAATCGCATTCGTGGACTATCGGTACGGCATGTGGACGGTCAAATCCTCGTTTCCGGCCAGGCCAACAGCTATCAATCCAGGCAAATCGTCCTCGATCTAGTGAAACTTGCGACAGAAGGTTCAGTGCTACACGAGTTCAGTGCACGCATCGATATCTGCGTCAACGACGAGCGTCCTGAAGTTGTTTACGCTGGCTGCCCTGCGGCAACGATTCTTGCTTCGCTCGTAACAGAAACATCTACCGAGATACAAAACAAAATGCTGGGTCACTGAGACCTCAACAACACGAGATACCTGATATGGGATGGCTATTGATCATTGGCATCGTTCTAGCATCGATTGCATTCGCGATCGGTGTCGTAGTTGTCTTAAGCATTTATGGACGGCTTTGGATAGAAGCCTATTCTTGCGGTGCCGAAGTTAGCATGCGTGATTTGATCGGTATGTCACTGCGTGGCGTCAACCCGCGTACGATCGTGACCGCCAAAATCATGGGCAAGCAATCCGGTCTGGATATTCATCGTCAAACAGGTATGAGCAATGCCCGTTTGGAAGCTCATGCGCTAGCTGGAGGCGATGTCCTCAACGTAGTCTTGGCCACGATCGCCGCCAAATATGCGGATCTACCATTGAGTTTTGATCGAGCGATGTCCATTGATTTGGCCGGCCGGGATTTGATCGATTCGGTCCGAACAACGGTTTTGCCGAAAGTCATTCACTGTCCAGACTTAACGGATTCAGGGCAAGCCAGCATCAGCGGTGTTTCCAAGGATGGCATCGAACTCTTCGTTCGAGCTTGGGTAACCGTGAGGACCAACCTCGATCAGTTGATTGGTGGGGCTACGGAAAAAACCATCATCGCGCGCGTTGGACAAGGCATCATCAGCGCCATTGGTTCTACGGAATCATTCAAGCTGGTGCTAGAAACTCCAAGCATCATCTCAAAAAAGGTACTGGACCGAGGACTCGACGCTAACACTTCGTTTGCCATCGTCTCCATCGATATCGTGAACGTAAGCGTGGGTACTAACATCGGCGCAATTCTGATGATCGCTCAAGCGGAAGCGGACATGAAAACCGCGACGGCGGAAGCTGAATCTCGATTGGCAATGGCTTTGGCCTTCGAACAAGAGATGACAGCTCGCATCACGGAACGACGTGCCGAGTTGATTTTGGCGGAGGCTTTAGTGCCAGCCGCGTTGGCTGTGGCCTACGCTCAGGGCAATTTTCACTTTTCGTCGCCGTCTACGTCGCAAGATCACTACCCGCATATTTGTGATGGGACTTCCATAGGGGCGTAGGTTTGTTGGGGGCATTAGCATGCCGTCGGCTTCACGCCGAGGGTGCTGACCTTTGGCTCTAGAGTTGTGGTAAGCATCCTCCCGAGTAAACTCGCGGGCATTGGCATGCCGTCGGCTTCATGCCGAGGGTACTGACCTTTGGCTCTAGAGTTATGGTAAACATCCCCCGAGTAAACTCGGGGGCATTGGCATGCCGTCGCCTACGGCTCTGAGATAGACGCGGCTAAACAGGGTTAAACGATAATCGCACTTCGTCTGGAATTGCAATTAGTTTTAGCGTTGCCAAATCCACAAAGACCCATCTTGTTTCGGCAAAGGCGTAGATGCGATCATCTGTTTTTCTCGCGATTTCGTATTTGCGGAGCGAAGACACGCGATCCAATTCTTCGATCCAGGTTCGAATCACAACTTCATCTCCCAATTGTGCTGGGATTTTGTAAGTGATCTTATGAGATCGCACTAGCCATCCTGTTCCCGATGCGCGATATCGATCGGTTGACCAGCCAACGTGCTTGGAGTGCTCGCTGGCGGCTTTGAGTGTCCAACGGAGGTACTGTAGATTGTTGACGTGATTCAACTCGTCGAGGTCCTCCTGGCAAACAACGCGACAATGAACATAAATCAACGGATTATTCATTCGACTTTTACAACCAACCTAAGGAGTGCATCGGCTTGCTTTCTGGCTGAACGTTACAGGATGCGGGCAACGATGCATTTCAAGTAGTCGGTTTCGGGACAGCTCATGCAGCTTGGATGATCAGGCGCCGCACCTCTTTCTTCGAGCACTTGGATCTCTCGTTTCGTTCTCGTTCCAACCCCTCTCAGCATATCCCTGAAGTCGTGTCGAGATACACGTCCAGAACAACTGCATGTGACCAACGTCCCTCCCGGATTTAGCATTCTCACCGCCAAGTAATTGAGTCGATGATAGGCGCTAAGCGCCCGCTGCAAATGCTCTCTAGAGCCAGCCAAACGAGGCGGGTCGAGTACAATCGTATCAAACTTCTCACCAGCATCCAGTTTACCCGACAACGAATCAAAAAAATCGGCTTGCTCCCAAGTGATGCGGTTCTCTAGTTGATTCAGCATCGCATGTTGACGAGCGCTTTGAAGTGCTTTGTCACTGCTGTCAACGGCGATAATTTCTTGTGTAGTACAATGCTTGGCAATGGTCAATGCAAAGCCACCAACGTAACAGCAAATGTCGAGGACACGTGCGTTGGGTTGCGTCCACCTAGCCGCGGCCAAACGGTTCTCCCGTTGATCCAAGTAGTAGCCCGTCTTTTGGCCACCGACGACATCGACATTCCAAAGCAGTCCATTTTCTTCGATCGTAACAGGTTCTAGCGGCGCGCTCCCAACTAAGAATCGCTGCTCAGTGTTCATGCCCTCACTCTTGCCGGTTCGTTCATCTACCTGCAACGAAATACTCAATGGACGATAATGATGGAACAGACGATCGACGATGGTATCGAGGAATGGATACAACGCAGCCGCAGTCAGTTGGATGACCAAATGTTCTGCGTATTTATCGACCACCAACCCGCTCAATTGGTCCGCTTCGCTAAAGACGATTCGAAGTGCTTGCAGGTGCGAACCGTTGGCCAACCGCGTTCGCAACTGGATGGCACGATCCAAACGATTGGAAATCAACTCTTTCGTGATTTCTTCGTTCGGATCCCATGTATACAAACGGACTCGAATACGACTATTCGGATTGTAAAGTCCGCGACCAACCCATTTGTTTTCCGAATTGACGAGATCGACTTGTTCGCCGACTTGGGGAGTCGAAGCTGGCTCGAAGATGGAATTCACGAGGATCCACGGGTGTTGACCCGAAAACGCGCGTTTGCTCTCGGTATTAAGAATGATTTGCCTGAGTGGCGTCACTAGAATTGTTTTCTGCTGGTAGGTTGAAAAAACGCTTGTTTACTTGCGAAATCCGAGTGATTGCTCTTCCGACATCCGTTGTGAATCGACTCCAAGGTTGGTCGTCAGTTGGTCCCATTTTGCAGAACAATCAGCCAAGATTGCATCGATTTGATCTGGTTCGCGGATCGCCGATACCAAACAGTCCGCCAGAATGGCTCTATATTGATTGGCATTCGCCATTCGTAAAGACAGCTCCATCGGTTCTACCCTTGTGTCGCGACTATTAGTGGACTGATAGGCCCTGTAGTCGTCTCGGACACTGCTTCGATCGTTTTGTTCCGGCGCCAGTTCAATCCTTGGACAGACAGCCCGAAACGCTTCGCGTTGGTCCGGTTCCGCCAACCAGACTAAGAATTGGCACGAAACTGCAGTTTGCCTTGTTCTTTTTCCAATCGAAGCGATCAACCCCCGTCCTGGATTCCAAATCAACGGTGCGACCTTGACTTTTGTTGTCGATTCGGAGGTCGTTCCACCAAGTGGACTTGGCCAGCCAATAGCAAAGGCGGCAGCCGCCTCCGAATTAAAAGCTGCGAAATCCCAAGCTTTCGCCGGATCGACGGCAATCGTATCCGGAAACAACCTCGCTAATTGGCACAAAATTTTCGCGCTGTTACTGAAATCAGGTTGGTCCAGTCGCGATTCCATTTTGAGTAGATTGAAAAGCCCACGACTTCGCGCGTTGGTGGTCGATCCGATGAACAGGAACCGATCGACGAGCCAAGCTTTTTCTTCGGGGCTGATTTTTGAAAGGTAACTTTGGAGTTTCTCATTACGCTCGACTGAGCTAGCGGCTAACGCTGACTCAGCTTCTTTCAGGAATAGCGTCCACTGTTCCATCGATGGCGCGTTTAAGTCTCGATTGCTCAGTATCTTGTCCAATTCATCGAATGGACCGGAATCCAATCCAGCCAGCACCACCCCTAGGTTGGCTGCGCCCATCGGTACCGCATAAAGTTGGCCACCGAACGACGCAATTTGCCGCCATCGGCTGGGCCACAAAGGAGCGCGTGCATCGATCCCAACAATTTCGGTCCCGTCCGTTTCCCGTTTCGCGATGGCCAAACTTGGTAATCGGCTAATCACATCCTTTTGAACCAAGTCGCCTAACAATAGCCCAGGGTAAATTACTACATCTGCGACAAAAGGCTCCCGGCTCCCAATCGCTTCACTGGAAAGGTTCTCGATTTTCAGGGACTGGTCCGAAGCGGCTTGCCAACGAATCGAAATCTCCCTCTCCAGCTCAGGTGCATCCACAATCCAAATCCTCAGGGCTGGTCGGGATGCTGCCGAGGGTTCGGTAACTGGTTCCGGAGTTTTCGAGTCAGGCCCGCATCCGGACAGACCAACCAACGCTAAAACAAGGGAAAGGAACCCTAGCTTCCACATGAATCTTCCTGGTATCGACAGAGTGGTTTTTGATGGGCAATTTTGGACTTTGAATGGCAACAGTATAGTATCCAATGGAACAAATTGGACATTCACGATTCTCAGTTCACCCCTTGGCATATTCAATTCAATTCCCTCCTAAGGCGACTTCATGGCACTTTACATTGGCGTTGACATCGGTACTTCTGGCACCAAGAGCCTCATCATGGACGAACACGGCACCATCCTGGCCGAATCCACCGCAGAATATCCGATCCATATGCCCAAGCCTCTGTGGACGGAACAGGATCCGGAAGACTGGTGGCAAGCGGTGAAAAAAACGATCAAGGGAGTCGTGAAAGCTAGTAAAGCCAAGAAGACGGACATCAAGGCGATCGGCCTGTCTGGTCAAATGCATGGGTCGGTCTTTCTCAACAAAAAATGCAACGTGATTCGGCCTGCATTGCTTTGGAACGACCAACGCACGGCGGCAGAATGCAACGAAATCACAGTCAAGGCCGGTGGTCGCGAAGCGCTCATCCAAATGGTCGCCAATCCGGCACTGACAGGCTTTACGGCCCCCAAGCTACTTTGGTTGAGAAATCGGGAGCCAAAAAATTACGATGCGCTCGCACATCTCCTTTTGCCCAAAGATGATGTTCGCCGGCGCTTGACGGGCGTTTTTGCAACCGATGCTAGCGACGCCAGCGGAATGCTCTTGTTGGATGTCAAGAACCGGACTTGGTCGAAAGAGCTGCTCGGTAAACTCGATATCGACCCATCGATTCTCGCACCGGTATTTGAATCGGAACAAGTGACCGGCACATTATTGCCAGACGTCGCCGCGGAACTTGGCCTATCGCCGGAATGCAAGGTAGTTGGCGGCGCCGGAGATTGCGCTGCAGGAGCGGTTGGAAATGGAATAGTCAAGCAAGGCATTCTCACGGCTTCGTTGGGAACCTCCGGAGTCATGTTTTGCCATAGCGACGAGCCTCAATACGACACTCAAGGGCGTTTGCATACGTTTTGCCATGCCGTACACGGAAAGTGGCACATGATGGGGGTCACGTTGTCAGCCGCAGGCTCGCTGCAGTGGTTTGTAAGCCAGATTTGCACTGAGCTCACAAAGAAGAAAGGAAGCGATCCCTACAAGACGATCAACGAGGAAGCGGCCGCAGTATCCGCTGGTAGCGATGGATTGTTCTTTTTGCCTTATCTTGCTGGCGAACGCACTCCGCACGCAGATCCGAATGCTCGAGGCTGCTTCATCGGTTTGACGAACAAACATACACGAGGGCACATGGCAAGGTCCGTGATGGAAGGTGTCGGCTTTTCATTGCGAGAGAGCCTGCATATTCTGCATGAACTACAAGTCCCTGTGAAAGAGATTCGCGTCAGTGGCGGTGGTGCCAAGAGCCCGCTTTGGAAGCAAATCCTTGCTGACACGTTTGGCCAAAAGGCTTGCACTATTAACGCGGAGCAAGGCCCTGCCTACGGCGTCGCGTTGTTGGCTGCCGTGGGTGATGGAGCCTACAAGAATATCGAGGAAGCTTGCAGGGCGACCATCAAAGTGGTTGAAAAAATTGCGCCACAGAAACCAGCGCAAAAAAAGTACGATACTGCGTTCCCAGTTTACCAAAGACTGTATTCGTCCCTCAAAAAGAGTTTTGAAGAGATCAGTCAGCTTTAGGAAGGAAGTTTTACGCCGAGGGTGCTGACCTTTTCCTCTAGAGCTATGGTAAGAATCCCCCGAGTAAACTCGGAGGCATTGGC
>JBBRJI010000086.1:0-12853 GCA_038219625.1 Pirellulales bacterium
GGGCGTTTGCGTCCTGAGGGGCGAGGCTAATCGATGCGAGTCGGACATATTATCAAGCTTATACCGGATCGCAAGTTCGGCTTTATCAAAACGGATCACTTTCGTGACGACGTTTTTTTTCACTTCTCTGCATTGCGAGGAGGGCTCCAGGGCCGTTTTCTTGAGGAAAATCAAGAGGTCGAGTTTGAGATCAATGAGATCTTAAGACTCGACGAGCAAAAACTCGAAGCAACGATTGTGCAGACTCCTGCTCGTCCGCTTTCGAAAACGCTCGATGAAAAGTCGATTAAGGAAATGCAAGCATCGCATCATCCGAGAGCTCGGCAACGCAAGCCAACTTGGCGCGAAAAAACTGGGACGAGCGAGGAATCGGAACTTGAGCCCAATACCAACCCTGAACCAGAGCAGTCGTAGCGGCCTCGCATTTTGCATGTCGATCTTCGAGCTGGGATGAATCCCGGCAATCCAAAATTGGCGTGCTTCGTATTTAAAAGAATTTTGCTACAATCTTCTGGATTCAACGGAGAGGGAACTCGAAGAGCACGGGGAATGATTCATGGCGTCGCGAAAAAACCGAGGAACCACCTCTCGCAAAGCGGATTTGGCGAAACGTCAAAGCCAGCGACTGGAAAGTCGGCGGGGGCCAACACCCGCGGCCCCACGCTCGGCGAGTTCACTCGAAATCAAACCCAAAGTTAGCGAATCCGAAAGAGTTGAGGATGCCGCAGTCTTTAATAAAGAATACCGTTGCAAACTATCGGACGAGCTTCAAAACGAGGCCCTCAAGGTGGGTGAAGCTCTCGAATTGACTTGCAAAGGCAATTTCGAGGACTCGCTCGACAAGCTGAAGGATATTGCGAGAAGTAGTCCGTTCGCAGATTGGCGATTGTTTGTTCGCGGATTGCACTCTTTCTATGCCGGCGAATTGGAGACGGCACGCCAGAACTGGACAAGGCTGGATCGCGCGCGGCGTCCCGCTCGAATTGCTTCCACGTTACTCCTAGCCGAGACAGATCAACCGCTCGATGGCGAGATTCAATCCGTTTCAGCCTCTCTCGTCGAGCATGCCAAGACGCTAAGGCTTCGAAAAGATGCGGTTGCAGCAGCGACAGCCATTGCCAAAGTAAAGCATCGAAAACCGGATACCACCTTTTCCGTTTCTCAGGTCGCAATGCTGTCGAATTTCTTGGATGCCTATCGAAAGCTGGATCAGGAATTCGTCGCAAGCGTCGCGCAAGCTTGCGTGGGACGTGCTATCAGTCAAGGAGACATGGAGGTTTTCGAACGTCTCGCAAAGATGGTTCCAGGGATGCCGAGTGATCCCAAATGGAATCGAACGCGACTGCTTTACATGCTCGATTTCGAAGGTGCTGAGGAGCAGGTAAAAAAGGCATCGCTCGCCTATATCGATCAAGACCTACCCAAGTTAACGCATCTACCACAGCCGCTTAGAGATGCATTGGCCTGCAAAATTTACCTCATCCTGGCGGAAGTGGAACAAAAGCTAGAGGATAGTTCTGGATTCCCTTTTTCCTTTAGGGCTTCGAATTTCGACGTTAAGCGCGTTGATGGTCTACTGCGAAAAGCCATTCAGCGGTATCCCGCCTATCGAGACGGACATGAAAAGCTGATTGACTCTCTGGAATCGCAACTGGAATCGAATCGACTATCCAATGAGGAAGAACAGAAGTTAGAACAACAGTTAGTCGTTGCTCAAGAAGACTTTGTTCGAGCGATACCGGATGAGGTTGACACGGCACTTGAATTGATCGACTTTTATCTAGAAAATGACGAACTGGAAAAGGCTACTGCGTTAGTGCAGAACCTGAGCAGTCAACGCTTGGAGGACCCGCTAGCCAAAGCCTTGCCGTGGAAATTGAAGTTGCGAGAAGCGATGCGGCTTAGTCGGCGAAAGACCGATTTGGTTTTGGCAAACAAGGCGCTGGACGAAGCGGAGTCGCTATGGCCGGCTTGGCTAAATCGCAATTGGTTGCCGTTCCTGAGAGCTGGTCTCGCGTTACGCGGCGGTGATCAAGCGAAATTCGAACAGCTTACCTCGGCTGCACGAAAAGAACAAAAAACCAGTGAGTTTGTAGGCGATGTAATGACGTTTGCTGCACTGCAACAGATGAATATTCCTGGCGCCGAATTGAAACCGTTTCGAAATGGCATTGAGCGGCATGTGGAAAGCGCGAGCAAGATTAAGTTGCCAGATCTCTTCGGGGTGGGTTCGTTCTTTTGGGATCTGGTCAGGACCGGATTGAAACACAAAGGCTACCGAATGCAGGCGAGCAAGTTTGGCCGGGCGTTCGCGGATCAGATCAAGTCTTACAGCAACAACAGCAACCTAAACGCAACCCAGATCGACGCGTTTTCGTGGGGATCGCACCACCGGTTTTGGCCGTTGGGAAACGACTATCTGCCATCACCATCCATCAAAAAAATGGCGATGAAAGAGCCGCGAATGGCTGCGGTCGTATTGGATTGGCTGCTCGAAACGGATAGCTTCCCCGACTATCGAATGATTGACTACCAGCCTTTGATTACGCTCGTCAAAGAGGCAGCCCGAACTGAAAAAGATGCATTCTATCGGTATCAATTCGACACGGCAGCGGATGAGGCGACCCATATCATTGCCGAGGCAAAAGCGGAGGATGAACAACGCAAATCGTATCGCTCTCAATACGATGACGATGATGATGATGATGACGAATTCGACGACGACGATGACGAATGGGACGACAACGGGTGCGATTGCCCGGACTGCCGTGCGCAACGAGCCCGCATGAGCCGACTTGTCGGTGATGATGATCTTGACGACGAAAACGCCGACGACAAAGAAGAAGCGGTTCGCAGTTTACCTCGCATCGTCACCAAGGTCATTATGAAGTTGGGGCTCCAGGGCGTGGCGGAATTCCAAAACATCCTAGAGGCCAATTTGCAGAATCCTTCGCCGGAAGAATTCCTCAAGTCGCTCGGAAAGCTGTTTCCCAGGTATGGCATGTCCATGATGGACGCACTCGAATTCGTGATGGAATTCCATAAGTTGGACCAAAAACAGTCCCGTTCCTTTTTTTCGGACGCATCCGAGCAAGAACTCGCATCCGAACAAGAACTCGAGAGCGAGGTAGTTGGCTCTAAGCCTGCGGCCGTCATGACGGCAGAGGAGCGAAAAGCAGCCAAAAAGCAGCGAGAAAAAGAATTGGAAAAGAAGAAACGCGAAGCAAGCCAAAGCAGGTCTCGATCATGAACGTCTCCTTTAGCAATGCACACCAAATACTAGGTTTGAAGCCGGGCGCAGCAGCCGACGAAATTCGAAAAGCCTATTTGACCCTTGTTCGCCAACATCCACCCGATCGAGACCCGGACAAGTTTCGTGATATTCATGCTGCCTACCAAATGCTCAACGACCCGATTGCGCTTGCGACAGCACTTTTGACGCCGAGCCGCGACAAGCCGGACCTTGTTAACGTCATTGCCGAGGCGGAGAAAGTTCGCCCTCGTTTTGCGACCCTCAACTTACTCGCGATGGGGAATCTAGAATAACCTACCAATGAACGAAAGCGCTTTGCATAGAATGTTAAATAGTCAATCTACCGATGAGGCGTCGCAAGACGTCCAAGTTGGGGCATCGATCGAGCCTGCCATCGAGCTCTTGGGAGCAATGGATATCGTCGAAGCTTTTACGGCCCTGCGGCATGAGCTCAAACTCCAAGTGAGGGGTGGACGCGAACTCCAGCAGTCGTTGCTGGATAGCGTTCAACGACTGGAGCAAAAAGTCGCAACGCCGCCAGTCGCAACGCCGCCAGTCGCAGTCGTTGCGAACAATGCCCCGGAAAGTCGCAGGATGGCTGAGGCGATTGCTGACATCGAAGAGAGCCTGCAACGCGCCATCGAGTCCATCGTAAAGAAACCAGCCGCGGCTCGTCCAGAAGTCAATCTCTTGATTCCGTTCGATGAAATGGTGTCGAAGGCCCCTTGGATTGCCAAGACGTTTGCGGGCAAATGGCTCGAGGATCTGCGTGCAACTCTCGCGCATTCGATCACTTCAGGAATCTCGTCGGACGCAGCTCAGGACTCCACCCATCGTGGGTTGGAGCTGCTGCTGGCTCGTGTTCATCGATTGATGAAGCAATGCGAAATCGAACGGGTGAATGTCTTGCATCAAGCATTCGATGCTGAGACAATGAACGCCGTGGATATGATCGTTGAGCCGACCGTGCCCAGCGCCCATGTGGCCCAGCAGCTTCGTCCTTTGTATCGGTGGCGAAACACGACGTTGCGTTGTGCCGAAGTTCGAATCGCGACCTGACAAAATACAAATCAAGGTATCGCGCAGGACAAGCAGCCAACTTGTCATCCAAAGTCTCCAGCGGGTTGGCAACCTGTATTACAAAGCAAAACAATACTAGACAAACATGGAAAACCAGCAATCAACCATCGTCGGCATTGATCTTGGAACCACCAATAGCGTGGTGGCTGTTTACGTAAATGGAAAGGTGCAGGTCATCGAAGAAGATGGCACATCTATTCTCCCATCGGTGGTTGGCATGACCCTCGACGGGAAACTGATTGTTGGCAACGCCGCAAAAAACCAATTGTCTGCCTTTCCTGACCGCACCGTAGCGTCGGTAAAACGTCGGATGGGTCAGGCTGTGCAAATCAAGATGGCTGGTCAGGATTATTCGCCGCAGGAAATCAGTGCGATGATTCTGCGTCGATTGAAGCAGCGTGCGGAAACTTTTTTGGGAGCTTCGGTGACCAGAGCGGTGATCACGGTGCCGGCCTTCTTTGACGAGAACCAGCGTCAAGCGACTCGCGAAGCGGGGCAACTCGCGGGCTTAACGGTCGAGCGTATCATCAACGAACCAACCGCCGCCAGCTTAGTCTATCATTCCAACGACAACGAGCGACGCCATTTGATTGTCTACGACTTGGGTGGTGGTACCTTCGACGTTTCGATTGTACGAGTCGAGGACGGGGTCATCGAAGTGCTGAGCAGCAAGGGGGATACCCAACTGGGTGGCGACGACTTCGATGAGTTGCTCAGCAAGTACGTATCGGATGCGTTTTTGACGAAGCATAATTTCGATTTGATGGAGCAGGGCTCAACCCGGTGGCGATTGATACAGGCTTGTGAGCGTGCCAAATGCGAACTCTCGTCGTCTGGATCTGTCCGCATTTCGGAAGAGTTTATCGCGACCGTGGACGGCCATCCCGTCAATTTAGACATCGAAATAACCAGATACGAGTACGAAGAATTGATTGCGGCGTTGGTGGAACGAACCATATCTTGCGTAGATGATGCCATTCGGGACTCAGGCTTGTCGACAAGCCAATTGGACGAATTGATATTGGTAGGGGGCTCCACGCGGACGCCGTTGGTGCAGCGTAGGTTGCGAGAGGAATTTCAACGCGATCCCAAATGGTCCGTGAATCCCGATTTGGCGGTTGCTTTAGGGGCCGCAACTCAGGGTGCCATGCAGGAAGGATATTCGATCGGTCCTGTGCTAATCGACGTCGCAACGCACACGTTGGGAGTTTCCGCTCTGTCGGGTTCGTCGTACGACCGGGAACTCAGATTCGTTCCCATCATTCGTCGAAACTCACCACTGCCAGCGAAGTATGAAGATATCTTCCATACGATCACTGACGATCAGCAGGTTGTCGAGGTGGATGTCTTTCAAGGCGAAAGTTCGCAACTGAGTCGCAATCAGTCGATTGGACGTTTTTTGCTAGAGGGGCTCAATGAAGCTAAAGATTCCAATGGCGAGATTTTGGTTCGCTTCGATCTAACATTGGATGGCACCCTGACTGTAAGCGCCACGGAACGCGTGACAGGCATTTCCAAAATGTTGAAGATCGACAACGCTCTTTCGCAGATGAGCGAGACGGATAAGGAGGCGAACGAAGAACGTATGGAATTGCTTTTCGAAGATTCCGTCGGTTTCAGTTCGATCGACCACGAAGATAGGTTGACCGGTGAGGACGAGGAAGGAAGTCAACGCGAATGGATTCAAGCGGTTGATACTGGCAATATTCTTCGAATCGACGGCGCCGAGGAATCGGAACCCCAACAGTTGCAGATCGTCGAACGCGCGATGGCGATGCGTTCCTCAGTGACTGGTGAAGATGGCGAAGATATCGATCGTTTGATTGGGTTGATTGAGAGTGCTCGGCAAATCCACGACGAAGAAATGCTCGACGGGTTGCATGCGGAACTCGAGGACTTGTTGTTCTATTTAACATGACTAACGAACCCAATCTATTTGCCTGTCCAGTTTGTCGCGCGAAACAGGTTGCAAAGCCTGAGTGTCGCCGTTGTAGTGCAGACGTGTCCCTTTATTTGAAAGCACTTCGTAGCTTGGACGAGTCACGAAGGCAATTGGATTTGGCGAGAGAAAGTGGCAACGGCCAGCTCGCATCCGAAGTATTGATCTACCTCCAATGGTTGTCGCCCAACGAATCGAGTTCCCCCGTCTAAGCGCATTACCGTTCAATTGTTTGTTTCACAGTCAGCCGAAGGCGTACTTGCTCTACGTTGAATTTCAGAACCGACATGTTTGATGGTGAGATCCGTCTTTGCGAACGTATGTCCTAGAGGCATGGTAAATATCCCCCGAGTAAAACTCGGGGGCATTTCACCGCCCCTTGGTGATGGGGCATTTCTCGGTTGCGGCACGAGTCGCAATGTGCTGACCGACTTCACTAACTACCGTCGCCCAGTCACCTACCTTTGGTTGCCGGAATAGTTTGCAAGTCGGATACCACGGGCTGTCCGGTCGATTTTGAAGCCAACGCCAATCGGGGGTGTAACCCAACATCACACAAGTCGGTCTGGCCAGAGCGCCGGCCAAGTGCGCCATGGATGTATCGCTCGTAACGATCAAATCCAAGTATTGAAGGATCGCGGACGTGTCCATGAACGCCCCACCGGTTTGATCTATGCTTTCCGGGAGGCAATAAATGATTTTTCTCCCCTTCCAGTTTTTGAGCTGTTCCGTTCCCGCACTTCGCTGCAAGCTGATCAATTGGATACCATCGATGTCTGCTAGGGGCGTCAGAGCACTTAGCGGTATTGAGCGAAACATGTCCGCTTGATGGTCTGGATTCCCTTGCCAAACGATACCAACACGGAGTTTTGCGGGCGGTAGTTCTCGACCGAGAACTCCTCGCCAATAGTCGATCAATTGCTGTGGAACATGGATATATGGGACGTTGCTTGGAATATTGGTGTCGTCGATTTGTAAGACGTGAGCCACATCCAAAAGCGAACAATGGAAGTCGAACGGCTGATCGATTTTCAACGAATTGGGAATGAGGGCGTCGATGCCCTTGCAGCCTTGAAGCAGCGCCAGCAGCGGTGGCTGGATATGAACAATCGTCTTCGCGCCGCGATCTTTTAATTCCTTGGCGAATCGAACAAAATGGATCGTGTCACCGAGTCCTTGTTCGCAATAGAGCAGGACCGTTTTGCCGTCGAGCGGTTCGCCTCGCCATTTCGGTTGTTGATACGGATGCCGGATCGCTTCGGCGCATTGCCAACGGTAGGCGTACTCTCGCCAGCCCTCTTTGAAATTCCCTTGGTAGAGATGAATGACGCCAAGGTTTCGGTGAAGCTCCGCGTCGGCGGGATTGAGTTGCATGGCCTGATGGTAGTACTTGAACGCAAGGTCCACTCGGCCGGTCCAGGCGTGCAGCGTTCCACGATTGCGGTAGGCATTGAAATAATCGGGCGCTAGGTCGATGGCTTTTTGGAAAGCGTCGTCCGCTTCCTGAACTCGCCCGAGATACCGTAGCGAATTGCCCATGTTATTTAGCGCGATTGGAAAATCGGGCTGCATAGCCAATGCGCGCTCATACGCTTCCACCGACTGCCCGTATTTTCGCAAATCATGACATGCAATGCCGAGGTAGCACCAAGCGTTTACATGGTTTGGCTCACGTTGCAATACCGAACGATAGACTTGTTCTGCATGAGCAGCGTTTCCTTGTTGATGCACTTGCCAGGTTTGTGCA
Organism: Pirellulales bacterium; assembly: GCA_038219625.1. Lineage (GTDB taxonomy): Bacteria > Planctomycetota > Planctomycetia > Pirellulales > Pirellulaceae > JBKCUI01. The sequence continues at coordinate 8,020 of JBBRJI010000086.1, forward strand.
AGTAGTTCGTCCGTGGTGGGCATTGCAATCCAAAGTGTAAGGCAATGTCGAAGGTAATTATGGCCTTGCGACTAGCATAACTCGTTCGACTTGTCGAGAATCACGGCACGGAATGCCGTGCACCCTTGTTTCATTTCTTGCTGCCAATACAGTATACCGCAGTTCGCGTTCGGACAATTAGGTCGTCGCCGACAACTGCAGGCGAGGCAAGGCAACCGGCCTCGAGGGTGTTGACTGCCAGTTGCTTTCCATCGGTGGAATAGACATGCCCCTTTCCCTTTTCGTCGAAGCAGTAAATGCGGTTGCCAGCCAAGATAGGGGAGGCGCTAAAATCACCACCAAGCCGTTCTTGCCATACAAGATCGCCCGTTGCTCTATTCATGCCGCTCAAGACGCCGCGATCATCCACCGTACAAATGAGGTCGCTCCCAACCAAAATCGGTGAGGGTTTGCTTCCGATGGCTTTGGCCGCTTCCCAAGCCACATGCGTTTGAGTGATATCCCCATGGCCGCCCGCTTTAATTGCGATCAACTTCCCCTTGCTGAAACCTGTGTTGGTAAAAATATGCTTACCGTCGAATAGCGGTCGTGTGGCTGAAGAAAATTCTGAGTATCGAACCCGCCAGAGTTCCTTGCCGTCCGTAGGGTCATAGGCAAGCACCGCCTTGGAAGTGGTGCTGATCATTTGGAGTTGTTTCTTGTCCGAACCCGAAATGGCTACTTCAATGATTTGAGGGGTTCCAAAAGCTTTCTTAACATCGCCGTCTTCTGTCCCGTAGTCGACGTCGCGATCGACTTGCCAAACCGTGTCGCCTGTCTTTTTGTCCAAGGCTACTACAAATTGCTTGTCGTAGCCATCCATGTGATAGATGAGCAAATTGCGAAAGACGATCGGCGACGAACCGGCTCCCCGATAGTGATTGCACTTCAAATCACGTCGTTGCCAAACGATTTCGCCACTATCACGATGGAGAGCCGCGGTACCGTACGCACCAAACGAAACGTAAAGGGTTTGGCCGTCGAGAACGGGGGTGGGTGAACCGTAGGAATTGAAGGCATGGAAATCCTTTTGCGTTTCGGTATTGGCAAAGACTTCCTTGTTCCAACGAATCGCACCCGATTTGCGGTCGAGTGCGATGGCCGACATGCTCAGCCCGTTCTCACTCGCAGTCGTGACCCAAATCGTATCGCCCCACGCGACAGGAGAGGACCAAGCTTTTCCGGGGATTTCTGTCCGCCAACGCACGTTTTCGGTCTCGCTCCATTGAATGGGTGGGTTGGCGCTCGGGCTGGCATGTCCGTCACCGGTCGGACCGCGGAATTGCGGCCAGAACGCATCTCCAGCCGTCTCGATTTCTTTTGCGGACCAAGCCCAGCCGATCGAATAGGGGGCTTGCTCCTGGGTTTTTCCAACGTTGGTGCAAGCGGCGGATGTCAACCCGATTGCAAGGAGAACACGGAACCATGTTAGGCGAGGCATTTAGCAGTCCTTGAGGACGGAAAGGAGTATCTGGTGGGGGCAAGGATGAAAACAAGCCGATACACCCCAGTATATTCCAAAATGGGACCGACGGACGTAGTGCATGGAAGAACGGCACTGTACTTGATTTCAAAACCGGTTAAAAAAGAGAGCCGGCGACTATTCCCAAGTCATTCGCGTCCAATCGTTTGGGATTTTGACCCTTTCCATTCTCTAGCAAGACATTCCTTTCCATGGCAGCCAAGCGAATCCTGTTTCTCGTTGGAGACTTCGTTGAAGACTACGAAATCATGGTTCCGTTTCAAATGCTTTTGATGATCGGGCACCATTGCGACGCAGTCTGTCCAGACAAGGAGCCGGGAGATTCGATCCTGACTGCGATCCATGATTTCGAAGGGCACCAGACGTATAGCGAGAAGCCTGGCCATCGTTTTCGCATCAACGCCGATTTTGCAACGACGGATCCAGTTTCCTACGATGCGCTTGTGATCCCGGGGGGCAGAGCCCCGGAGTACTTGCGTCTCAACGAGCGTCTGCTTGACATAGTCCGTCACTTTGCAAAGACCAACAAGCCTATCGCGGCCATTTGCCACGGGGCACAGATTTTGGCCGCTGCGGGCGTACTTTTGGGCAAGCAATGCAGTTGTTACCCGGCGGTCCGCTATGAAGTTTCAAGCACCGGCGGTACCTATGTCGAGCCCTCTGCCGGTATGGATTCTGCACATACCGATGGCAATCTGGTTTCAGCGCCTGCTTGGCCAGCCCATCCAGCATGGATTGCTCAATTCGCCAAATTGCTCGGCTCCAAGATTGAGGCGTAAGCTTTGTCGATATCGAGTATAACAAACGAGTCACTTGAAATCCTCAGGCGGCAATTCGGCTACGAAAACTTTCGGTCGACTCAACAAAAGATCATTGATCGCACGTTGGCTGGTGGCAACAGCCTGGTGATCATGCCGACAGGCGGCGGTAAATCGTTGTGCTTTCAGATACCTGCACTTGTCTATGCACAAGACTTTGCCAGCAAATCGTCGCGAGAACGTCAATCGATTCGTCCACCTCTCACTCTTGTGCTGTCGCCGCTGATCGCATTAATGAAAGATCAAGTGGATGCGTTGCAGGCCAAAGGAATTGAAGCTACGTTTGTCAACTCTTCGCTCGACCGGGACGAGCGCAATCATCGGTACCAACAGATTGCAGACGGGCTTTATGCGTTACTATACGTGACCCCTGAACGGTTTCGCAAGGAAGAGTTCGTGGCTATCCTGCGAGAACGGGACGTCAAACTACTCGTGGTAGACGAAGCTCATTGCATCAGTGAGTGGGGGCACGATTTCCGCCCCGACTACACGCGAGTCGGCGAGTTTCGACGCGAGCTTGGTAATCCGACGACGATTGCGTTGACGGCGACCGCAACGCCGGATGTGCAATTGGATATTTTGCGACAGCTTGGCATCGCTTCGTTTGGCAATTCGCGCGAAGAATGTCAACTGTTTCATGAAGGGATTCAGCGTCCTAATTTGTCATTGCAAGTCCGCGAAGTTTGGGGCCTCGACGAAAAAATTGAGGTTGTGCAACAGACCGTGCAACGTTGGGGTAATCGCAGTGGAATTGTTTACTTCACGTTAATTCGCACGCTTGAGGAAATGAGTGACCGACTGCACAAGCTTGGTATCGATCATGTGTGTTACCATGGAGATCTGGCGAGGAACGATCGTCGTCGAGTTCAAGAGGGATTCATGCGAAACCGTTGTCCGCTCGTTTTGGCCACCAACGCCTTTGGTATGGGGATCGACAAGGAGGACATTCGATTCGTTCTCCATGCAGAGATTCCCGGTTCGATGGAATCGTATTACCAGGAGATCGGTCGATCGGGGCGCGACGGTTTGCCTTCCGAATGCGTTCTTATGTACGACCAACGCGATCTCAACACACAAGTCGAATTCATGCGATGGAGCAATCCAGACGCAGACTTCTATGAGCGCACCTACGACCTACTACTGCACGACGTCGATTCGGTTCGAGCGTTCGGAATGGAATGGTTGCGAGAGCGATTGTGCGATCGGCAGAAACGTGACCGAAGACTTGAGACAGTTCTCGCGATGCTCCAGCGTTACGGCGTGATTCAGGACGAGAACGATCTATCGGATGTCACTATTGACGGGCCCTTGCCGACTTACTTGGCCGATAGCCAACATCGAGCCGCCAAGCTGTTGCGGGATCAAAAAAAACTTTATGCGTTGGTCGAGTATTCCAAAGCAGAGGACCCACGAGTGTTCATTCATAGCTATTTTTCAGCGGCGACCGAGCAGTTGCTATGAGCCAACGCGAACTTGTCCAACTGCCGGTTTCCAAGAAGTGGCTAGTCGATGGCTTCTGCTGGTACATAAAGAAGATGGTAGCCAAACAATTCATTTCCTTCGGCGTTCAAGACGAACTGCTCAAAGCGGTCCCGATCGATGAGGGGATGCCAATGATTGCCTTTGCCAATCACGCGAGCTGGTGGGATCCGATCGCTGGGATGTTGTTGCAGCAAGCTTATTTCTCGAACCGAATTTTTTACGCCCCGATCGATGCCGATGCTTTGGAAAACTACCGGATCATGGCAAAGCTTGGCTTCTACGGAGTTCGCATGCAAAGTTTCGATGGAGCAATGCATTTTTTAAGCGTCACGAAGGCCATTTTAGAATCCGGAAAAGTGACTATTTGGATTACGCCGGAAGGGCATTTTTCCGACGTTCGAGATCATTCCCAGCCATTCATGCCAGGACTTTCGCACTTGGCGTCAAGAATTCCAGGTGTGATATTTGTGCCGGTGGCGTTTGAATACAGTTTTTGGAACGAGAGTCGCCCGCAGATTTTCGCACGATTTGGAACCCCTATAAGTTCGACGGAATCGCGATCCAAAGCGGCGTGGAATGAGTTGCTTAGCGACAGGTTGCGGCAGACTCAAAACGAGCTTGCACAAAGCGTCATTGCCAGGGCTCCTTCGGCTTTCGAGTACCTAATTGCGAGTCGCCCCGTTAGGCTCGGCTGGTACGACTATGGGCGAAGCTGGGCGGCTTGGCTGCAACGCAAACCGTTTGACCCACGCCATACGGTGTAGCTACCACCTTGCCAATACCGCCTTGCCACAATAGTCACTGCAAACAAAAGCATCTGCGACCTGATATGATGTACTAGGCATCGCGATCCGTGCAATGCCTGTCCTGACGCTTGCCCCTCTCTCGGAACCTACGTCCATGCGTATCCATCCCTTTTCAATATTTGCGACTCTCCTCCTTCTCCTCAGTATGGAATGCCAAGCCGCTGAGCCGAAAACCATCTCCTGGACCAAACAGGTCTTGGATACCA
>JBBRJI010000087.1:0-12834 GCA_038219625.1 Pirellulales bacterium
GCCTCTAATGCAATGGCGACTCGACATGGATGATTAGGCGAGCGGCAGACAGAAAACTACCAGGCCAGGCCACCGTGTGGCACGCCCAAAGCGATTAGCGATGGGCGTGGGAAGTGTGGCAAATGACTCTAGCGATTCACCACGCCCTTCGTACCTCAGAGCGTGCCACACAATTTATAGGTAGATTTCAAACTGCCCCTCGACTTAGTCGAAGCCGTTCGGTGTCGGAAGGAAACCGCGACGAAAGGAGTGTCTGCTTATCGATTCAAAATCCCCGCTTTCATGGAAGTAGACATAGTGAGTAATGGAAATCTTGTTGGTCCCAATTTCAATTTGATTGAGTGAATTCTTTTCCCGTTCGCGGCCTCGTCCACGTCTAGAGGTAGTTGTTCCGCATTGCGCGATTATGATTCCTCGGTCTCGGTGATTTCCTGGGTAAAAGTCCAGAGAATTTCCAATGTAGGCCCGATGCAAATGCCCGCCGAGGATCATATCGACCTTCCAATCTGCAAAACGCTCGATGGCTCGTTTTGCCTTAGGCATATTGCTATCATGAAGATTGTCCGGAGCAGGTGCAAAATGATGGTGAGCGACGACAATTCTCGCATAGTCACTCGGCACATCGCAAAAAACCTTTTCGCAAGCATCCAATTGCCATTTGAAAATCCGGCCATTGCTGATGGCGGAACGAGGTGCCGTCGAATCGAGCCCAGCGATGACTGCTCCGCGGATCTTGAGTACTGGGTTGAGCTCGGCCGTGATAATCTCTTGGTAGAGGGCATGCGGCCGATACAAGCGGTCGTATATTCGATAAAGCGGTACGTCGTGATTACCGGGAATAACCAGTTGAGGAGACTTCGGCAATCGGTCCAAGAACTGTTTGGCCGATACGAATTGCTCCCTCTTGGCACGCTGCGTTAAGTCGCCGCTGATAATCACAGCATCGGAGTTCAATTTCGATGCTATTCGCAACGCAGCCTCGCCGACCTCAGGTACATAAGGAGGACCGAAATGAAGGTCGGAAATATGCAATAATCGGATTGGTTTCTCCGCAAGACTATTCACTATTTCTTAATTCCGTGGGGCAGCCGACATCAAAAAAACAATTCTAGCGAGTATTCAGGACACCAACTAATGGTAACCTAAAGAGTGAAATTACGCGCGGGTCCATTTTCCGCACTCGCCCTCGGAGAAAGCATGATCTTTGCGTCCACGCCATTACTACTAGCCATTGCATGCTTGCTCTTGGTGTTAATGGTTGGCACGCTTGTTCGGATGGCCAGTCTTCGCGGTGTTTCCGACGAGAAGTCGATATCGAATCGGAATAGTCTGAAATCATGGTGGGGTTTGGCCGCAGCCCTTGCTTTAGCAGTGATCTTGGATCGTGCGGGAGTGGCAATTCTTCTAGCGATAGCAGGCATCTTAAGCCTCCGGGAGTATCTGCGTCTGGTCGGTACCAAACAGGTCGGAGTTCCAACGATTGCGGTGGTATATTCGATTGTTCCTGTGTACTACTTGTTGGCATGGTATGGACATGTCGATGGTTTGCGTCAATGGGCGCCAATTGTTATGGTGTTGGTATTCGGAGGCTTGAGGGCTTCGCTTGGCCAGACTAACGATTATATACGAACAACTGCAGGCACGACTTGGGGGCTCTTGCTGTTCGTTTACTGCTTATCTCACGCTCTCTTTTTGTTCGATTTGCCCATGCACCAAAAGCCATGGGTTGGCGAAGCAGGCTGGTTCCTCTATTTGGTTTTGCTTACGGAGATCAATGACATCTCTCAGGCGTTGGTAGGTCGTCGCTTTGGGAGGACGAAGCTGACACCGCGGATTTCGCCGAACAAGTCACTGGAAGGCCTACTAGGCGGGCTTGCGGTTACAATTTTGTTGGCCATCTTGATCGCACCATGGCTCACGACTTTTATGCAGGATAGATCGTGGAGGATTGGTGGTCTTTTCGCAATGCTGTCAGGCATCTTGATTGCTCTGTTTGGATTTCTTGGCGATATTAACAAGTCGGGTATCAAGCGCGATGTCGGCGTCAAAGACAGTGGAACGTTTTTGCCAGGGCAAGGAGGAATGATGGATCGAATCGATAGTTTGACTTTTTCCGCCCCTGTTTTCTACTACTTCGTTCGGTTTATCCTGGTACGCTCGTAAGTCGAGAGGCAGAATGTTCTGCATCCGTACGAATTCGGATACTGTAGGTTACTATCTACGGCTTGCCTCAATACCGTTCAATGAAGCCCAATATCGCAAAATTGCGTTTAACCGTTAGCCGTAGGCGTACGTTGATGGTATCGAGTACGCCTTCGGCTGACTGTTAAACAAATAATCGAACGGAATTACCGATGGCCTTAGTAACTCGTTGAGAAGAAATGGAAACTATGGACTCCAACCAGCCAACTTCAAAAGAAAATGCGTCTGTTTTTCCCCCGGTGGAACAAGCAAGCGATGAGGACGGTGCGTACCGAAAAAAATACGTGACCGTACCAAACGTTATTTGTGCCATCCGTTTGGCTGGGGCTATCTGGTTGTTTTGGTTGGCGATGCAAAACCAATTATATCTTTTTACCGGCGTTTTCGTGGCGCTCACCTTAAGTGATTGGATTGACGGACGTTTAGCAAGATGGCTAAAGCAGAGATCGGACTTTGGCGCGAGGCTGGACAGTTTTGCAGATTCGGTTCTCTACAGTGCGCTGTTATTCGGACTGCTTTGGCTCAAATGGGATGTCCTCAGGCACGAGTTGGCTTGGTTGGTCGTTGGAGTGCTAAGTTACTTTTTGACGACTGGAGCCGGACTTTGGAAATATGGTAGGGTCCCCAGTTACCATACCTACGGTGCCAAAATATCGCAGTGGTTCGTGTTGGTCGGGGCTTTATGCATTCTATTGGATTATTCGGTATGGCCTCTGCGCTTGGCCATGCTCAGCGGTACTCTAACGAATTTGGAGGCTACTGCAATCACCTGGGTCTTACCGGAATGGCGAGCAGACGTTTTGACGTTGCTGCACGTGCTTCCCAAAAGAAATGAGCCGCATGCATGATGTCACAATTCTTCGACGTCTGCAAAGTAGCCGAAATTCCAATGGGTGAGGCTCGGATGTTCGAAGTGAACAAAGTGATGATTGGTGTTTTCCATCAAGCGGGTGAGTTCTTTGCGATGGATAATGCCTGTCCGCATGCCGGTGCTTCGTTGTCCCATGGGATTATTGAAGGCGACGTAGTTCGTTGCCGAATCCATCACTGGCGTTTCTGCATTCGGAACGGTACTTACCTCGATGAGGAGAAACCGAAATTCAATGTCAAAACCTACCAAGTGCGCGTGCTCGACGAACGAATTCAGATTGAAATGGAAGACGATCGTTAGCTTGAAACAGAAATGTTACCGATGATCGTTACGGTCTGAATGTCGAAGGCATGCCGTCGGCTTTACGCCGAGGGTTCTGACCATCTGTTCTAGAGTTATGGTCAGCATCCCCCGAGTGAACTCGGGGGCTCAGACTGCTAAAAGTCGAGTTGGCATCGGATCCCGAATGCATCTGTCTGCGAGCTGATGAAATCGTTAGAAAGGATGGCTCCATTGCGATTTGGGCGAGAATCCGCCCAGGAATGGATGTAGTTGAACACGCACTTGCAATTCGGGTTCACGTACCAGTTCAAACCAGCAGTCATGTTTTGCATCATCCCGCCCTGGATCTGCTTGTCGGTCACATCCAAGTACGACCAACGTCCAGCGATCTCCCAGGCACCCCAACCGCCGCCACTCTTGGATACGCTATGAAACGGCATCACTCGATCGATCGCTCCTGCTTTGCGATCGTAGGGTCTATGCTCTCCTGTTAGGAACCAACCCACTTGAGAATAAGCACCATTCAAAAATGAGTTTCCATTACCCGTGGTGTCTACAAAACATCCCATGGCTTCGCTTTGCCAAGAAAGTGGTCCGCGAACCCATAGGGATTCCAACCCAAATGTTTGCGTCAAACTGGATCCAATCGTTCCAGTATCCACAAAGAAAGGAGTCCCGTTGGTGATTGAGGGAATCGGTTGGCCGCTGGTTCCGATTGGGGAACCAGTTGGCACCACAAACTCGCCAACAAATATTTCCGGCACGCTTCGAAATCGCACTCTTTCGTTGGGTGGTGCATTGAGAAAATATCCAGCGCCAAGATGCAAATAGTCTTCGCCTTTGGCGCCATCATGCCATAGCAAGTGTGTTAATCGTCCAGCGCCACCATTACCGCCATCCGTACTCAAAGAGCCACCGAATTGATCTTGCCCAGTTCGAAAATAGGACGCAGCCCAAGTCCAGTTCAAATCGTCCGAGTTATTGTAGAAGCCTACACCAATGTGACGGAACGGTGTGAAGGCTTGAAACATGGACGAACGTTCCATGAAGGTTGTGTATCGAAAGCTGCTCACCACTTCCAAGCTGAAGGGTTGTTTCCATTGTCCGACGCGAACCGTCCCCAGTGGTCCGACATCCTTGAAATCCGCCCAGAGGTCCGTGAACGTTGGACGTCCAAAGAAGCCGAAGTCCATTTGCATGAAGTAATCCATCCGATCCGACACGGCACCCTTCGCCCCGAGTCTTGCTCGCCGAAAATCGGCGCCACTCTCGACCGATCCATAAGCTTGCCGGCTTGACTCAAGCTGGTTGAAGCTAACCGCGTCCGCTTGAAAAACACCGTTAAGTGCGACGTTGGGATATTTTGGTTTCTCAGGGACTGGCTTTTTGGCATCCGCCAATTTCTTTAGTTCGGCCTCAGTTAGGCTCTCTTTTGATTCGAGTGCTCGTAAACGCGTCGTGAGTTCTTCCAAAGTAAACGGCGATTGATCCACAAACGTTGGTGACGAAACGTATTGCGATTCCGACTCCGTTGGATTGCTTGCAATTCCGGAACCAACGAGTGGCTGAAAATACGACTCCTGTGCGTTTGCTATCGGATTCCATGCGGAAAGCCCAATGGCAAAAAATAGTACAGTAGTCAATCGTATCATCTTGAAATCCGAATTAAAAAACGGTTGGCGACAGCTTCGTTTGGGAGTTATCGACACTCCGACTGACCCAAATTAATAGTTAGAAAAGCTAGCGTTTGCGAATTCTGAATATAGGAACAGCATCGTGTTCAAACTCATTACCAATCACGCCACCACGAGGGCAGGTGTTTGATTCATATTGGCAAAGGCCTGCATACCTCGCCTGACCACGCCCACGCTACGCTTTGGGCCGTGCCACACGTTGTTGCCATTAACGCGATGGAAGCACGATTGCTTCTCCGGGTGGAATGTTCTCCATTTCTCGGATCGTCGAGGAATACCAAACGCGCGGCGGCAAGCAATCGTATGGCCGGGGATTCGTCCCCGGAAAATCAACGTTTATTTGCGGACCGAAGTCTTCTTTCACTCCCGCCCAATAGTTGTTCGAGTCGACGTCCATCGCTTCGAGATCAAAGAACAACTCCGTCCGATCGGTGATGTAGTTCACGTGTTGTCGAGCGATCGAGCTCAGCGCATTCGTATATGCCTGTTGCGCCTCCAGGAAATCGCGAGCGGCCACGTTCTGCACGGACAACTGCAGTCTGAGGCGAGTGCTAATGACTCGCTCGTAGGCCAATGCAGCACTCGCAACGGCGATCGTATACTGATTCCGATCTAGCGCCAGTTGTCGCAAGTCTTCACGAATGTCGAGCTTGATGGTGTCTTCTGCTGCCATCAAATTGCGAAGCCCAACGTTGTAGTTGATCAAGGCCAATCGAAAGTTATTGCGTTGCAATCGCCGATTCAGCGGCGTGTCCAACGCGATACTCATTCGAGTCTCGCTATCATCGAACGTGAAATCCAATGGATTGTTGGCCGAACTCTTGGTACGCAATATTTCCGTCGCGCGCAAGTCCACGATGGAGCGCAAATCGTCGCCAGCCAATTTGATTTGTCGCCACGCGTCCGCGAGTCCGCCTCGCTGGTTCATCAGATCCAATCGCTGTACCAGTCCGGTGAGCAAAGCTTCATTGTGGTCAATGACAATCTCTTCCCAGCCGTCGGGCCCTTTTTGAAGCAATCGATCGCTCAATTCTATGGTTTTATCGACTGTAGTTTGAATCTTCGATTCTATCGACTTTCCTTCGGTGGGCAGTATGTCCTTAGTCGCGTCCAATGCCAGCGATTCTAGCTGTTCAACTAGCTTCATTGACTCCGACATGCGTTCGGGGATTTCGGCGAGACCATCCTTGGCGTTCACGGTCTTGTCGGAGTTTAAATTGGAAGAGATTGCCTCCAAGAACGCGACCAGCGATGCGAGTTTCTCTTCCGCCGCGGTCCTTCGCTTGCGCAATGCTCCCTTTTCCTGCGGTCTCGAGCCTGATTGTTGGTTCGCAAGTGCAAGATCGATGACTTGCATTTCTGCCAAACAGAACTCGATCGCTCGTATCAGGATTCGCAGTGGGGGGGCAGGCGTTTCCGAGTTGAGTTGAGAATCGAGCTCCGTTCGCAACACATCGACTTGCATGCGAACCCCCATGATCTGCAGTAGCTGCTGGAGTTGCTGCAGCTCTTGCAATGCCTTGTCGACAGCTTGGTTTGATCCTCCAACGGGGTTGGACTGGGTTTGCCCATTGGTATTTCCCTGCGTTAAATCCATTCTTTTTTGAATGCTAAGGATGTTCGACATGCGATCCGCCAAAACCTCCGCCACGTTAGCCAGCGTGGTCGCGTCCATTGCCGACGCGCTGCGCGCCGTAAGAAGCTCGATTCGAGCTCGAGTGATCATCTGTCGAGCGACGCTCAATTCATCCTTGAGCGAGATCGATTCGAGTTCCGTCAAATCCATTTGGATCGTCATTTCGGTCGGAAGCCCGAGTCGAAACTTGAGTTGATCGAGGGCCGCCTCAAGCGTAAAACAATTGTTGACAAGATTGCTTCTCGTGCGAAGTACGTTCTGTTCAAACTGGTCGACCTGAATTCGAGGGATTTTTTCCGCTGTGCGGTATTCGGCTTGACTTTGAAGGAATCCCCTGAGATTCGTGAAGTAGTCCTGGGCATTGATTTCGATACTTCGAAAATTCAAAAGCAAGTTGTAGTATTGTGTGGAAATGTCGCGGAACAACTGCTTACGAAATCGTAGATAGTCTCGCGTTGCGTAAATTACGTCACGTTCCGCCCGCGTCAAGCTCTCAAAACGCACGTCCCTTTGAAAGACTGTCTGCTGAAAATCGAAAATCATCTCGGACCCCACATCGGCTGCAAAACCCGTTGGTCCATTGAACGTAAGTACGACGCTATTGGCGAAGCGAGCTAAAAACTGACCACCGGTGGCGAGCGTCTTTTCAACACCCACTCCCGATGGAACCGCTAGCTGGTTTTCGGTCACTCCGTTGTTTTGCAAGTTCCGATAATTGGCGGCAGTTCCATTGCCAAACGGAGTTGGGTTTAGCTCGTATTGGTACCGTTGACGAGTCAACGTCACTGCGGACCGAAAGAGGACTTCTTTTCTCGCTTGATAGTCGCGGCTATTGATCGTGGCAAGCTCCATCAAGTTCGCCAACGTCAGTCGGCGAACCTGGTTCATAGAACCATTGAGTTTGGAATCTGCATATGTCTGAGCAAACTCTTGACGAAGCGATTCGAATTCAAGCATCCTATCAAGGCAGCTCCTCGGGAGGACCTCCCAGGCTTGCAACGGTATTGTCACTTTGTTGAGCGAAACGCTATCGGGACGCGATGCAATTACGGTCTCGGCCCCCTCGGCCCCCGAGATCGGATTTTTGTCATCACTGAGAAGCATCACGGTTTCGGTTTGGAAACTCGCTTGAACAATCCTCGATTCGGGGTAATCGTTGGACGCAACCGTTTGCAGCTCTTCCGATTTTTGGTTCCTGTTGGATCCAATCGCAACATCCGTCTGGAGAGAACTCGAGGCATCGGTTGCCAGTTCCGGGAGCGAGTAGTCATTCAGAACCGAACGCGGAATCGGAAGTTGCGGGCAATCCGGGTTGGTTGAGTCATAAAAACGAGACCTTGGGTCCGGTTTAACGGAGTAGTCCGCTGACACGCGCTCGCCTAGACGTGCAGACTTTTCCTGAACGATTCGATAAGTGTCCCGATCGGCCGCCGTTCGATACTTGGTACGGGTACATCCATTGGCCATCGCTAGCCAGGATAGAGCCAAACAGAAAAGAGCAAGCGAACGCATACTTTGGTGGGATTTCCTGGCAAACGGACGCATGACACAGGGTCTACCGGTTTAGCATCGGCTGCGTAGGTGCGATTCTCCCGTTTGTGACGAATAATCCAGACGAAATGGCTGCCCTGCGTGCTCGTTGGGCAAAATAGGCTGACTTTAGGGCCTATTGGTGTCGAAGGGCCTCAATCGGATTCATGCTTGCGGCCTTATAAGCTGGATAAACTCCAAAGACGATGCCTATGGCTACGGAGATTCCAAACGCAATAAAGATGGATGCTAAGCTGGTAGATGTCTTGATTCCCAAAATCAACGTAAAGACCATTGGCAATAGGACCCCCACAACCACGCCCAGGATTCCGCCACTGGTGCTCAGGACAGTCGTCTCCATCAAGAATTGCACGATGATATGACGACGTTTCGCGCCGATCGCGCGACGAATCCCAATCTCGCGAGTTCGCTCGGTAACAGTCGCCAACATGATATTCATAATACCGATACCACCCACTAACAATGAGATGCTTGCGATCGAGCCCAACACCAAATTCCAAAGTCTCTTTTCGCGTTCCGCCTGATTCAAAAGTTCGAGTGGTACTTGTACTTCGTAATCTTTTTTACCCGAATGACTTTGCGAAAGCATGGTGCGAATGATGGATGCAAACGGACGAATTTGAGTCTGATTCGGAAACTCAATCGTAATTTCACTCAATTCGATTCGCACGTATTGTCGAGACCCTGTTTCGACAAGTCGTTGGACGATCCCCATTCGGTTCTGCGCAGAGGAAATAGGGATGTAGAGATCATTGTTCTGGTCGTCGGTCTGAATGCTCAACGCTTTGGAGGTACCGCTTTGGCGAGTCCCTACAACGCCTATTACGCGATAGGCATCGTCACCTACCAATAAGGACTGTCCCAAAGGGTCTTCAAAACCAAAAATCTCGTTAGCGACTCTGTGTCCCAAAACGACCACATTGGTTGACATCTCCACGTCCGTCGAATTGAAAAATCGACCATGGATTTGCATTTCTTTCACTTGCGGCAACGCTGCGGTGGTTCCGACGATTCGAGCGGACGTCACATGTCTCTTTCCATGCTGAAGATTCTTTTTATGAATCACTGCAGGCACGACAGTACAACCTTCTTGCGTAAACTCCTCAAACATCCGGAGGTCGGCATAGGTCAATCCATAGGCCAGGACCGCGGACGAGGAAGTACTCAAGGGTGCATCATTGCTCGGCTGTGGTTTGACGCTTCTCACGATCACATTGGCCGCACCGAGTCGGCGAATTTGTTCGAGGGCTTCTTGCTTGGACCCCTCTCCGATGGAAAGCATTGCGATGACGGATGCGACCCCTAGAATCGTCCCAAGCAGGGTTAGAACGCTACGCAGCTTATGAAGAAGCAAATTGCGGATGGCTAGGTTGAAAGTGGCGAATAGCACGTAGGCGAACTATCGGTTGCTAGGAAGCAGGAACGATCGAGTCTTTTTCGGAGAACATCGCTTCCATTAAATCTTGAGCGTTCATGGCGATCGATTCGCCTTCGGACAGTCCACTTTGAATGCTCACTTTGGTATCGTTTGTCTGGCCAAGTTCGACAGGACGAGCGTGTGGACGGTTGCCTTCATCACGTACAATAACGTAAGTCTTCTCATCATGCTTGATCACGGCATGAAGTGGCACGGTCAACACGTCGGCTACAGAATCCACCAGTATTTCGGAAACTGCAGTCATACCAGGCTTAAGGCCTTCCACTTTTTCATCGATCGTCACAACGGTTTGATACACTTTTGTGTCATTCCCAGACCAACTGTTTTGTTCTGGCAGGACCGCAACGGACTTCACGGTACCGCGGTACTTCAGGTTGGGGAAGGCATCGACGGTGATGCGAACCGAGAGCCCACTATGAACTTGATCCAGCGAGGATTCATGAATCCGCGTTTCGACCTGCATCGAATCCAAATTGGGGATCGACAACAATTTTTGGCGAAACAACACGGGAATACCCTCGCGAACTTCGTACGATTTGCTGCTCGGGTATGCGACGAGTCCTGACTGGGGTGCATGGATCTTGCATTTTTTGAGTTGTGATTGATATCGAGCCAGCCGCTCTTCTTCTTTCTTGAGCGACTCTTCCTTGGCTCGCATGAGGGCTTGCATTTGCGCGAGCCTCGCTTCGTTGTTGCGTAGGACTTGTTCGAGGCCCCGTTTTGCTGTGGCCACTTTTCCTTCCAGGCTCAACATGTCCTTACGTTGTTCGTAGACCTGCATTTTTTTGAGCATCGACACTTCGGATTGCAGTTGATTCAATTTCGCTGCGAACTGTCCCTCAGCTTGAAGGTAGGTCAATTCGATTCGGCGCACTTCGTTGCGGCTAGCATAACCGAGTTTGAACAAAGACTGGACGCCTCTTTGTTCTTCACGACGTAGTTCCATAGTTGCCTGGGCTGCTAAAATCTCATTGTTCACATCATCGATGCGCCGCTTGTTGGCATCGACCGACAGTTTTTGAGTCCCATTGTCTTTGTCGACGTACATTTCTAGTTCGAGTTCCGCCAATTTGATGAGCAGTTCGGATTCCGCCTTAGCTGTCGTGTTCATTGTGAGTTGATTTTTTAGATTGGCTTCTGCCTGAATCTTTTCGGCGATCGCGTTTTCGGTGTAGAGGGTCTGATCATCCAGCGCCTCCTGCATCGGGTTGGAATCTAATTCGACAACCAGATCTCCCTTGGTGACAGATGCGCCATTGGGAATCATCCAAAGGATGGTGGTGCCGTTGATGTTGTCTTTTCGGACATCTTCCACTTCGCAAAGCAATTCGACATTCGATTGGCTCTCCAAGCTTCCGCGTTCCAGAACGATGACTTCAAGATCCGTTCGATCGACTTCGTGCCAAACGACCTGACCCGAAATCGAGGAATGGGTAGCCCGCTGTTGGTTCCACCCCCAAGCAGCCAGAGAGACAACGAAAATAGCGAAGAGCAAAACGCGTACCCGGCTGTGTTTTGCCGTGCGAGGCCAAGGATTGTCGCTACTAGAAATGTCAGAACGGTGAGCGACCGTGGACATGATGTTGGTTTCCGCAATTTGGGAGGCTGGACCATCCATTTTCAAAAACGGACGGCGGGAGGACTGGAATTTCGGCAGGAGGTGGGAAAGTGGAAGGATTCGGGAACTTGGGAAGGAAGTGGAATCGTTGAAGGATTAGAGTTTATTATCGTTTCCGACATCGCATGTTGTGCAAGTTTAATCCATTCTGCCGAATAAATCAATCTGAACGTCGGAAGGTAGAAACCAATGAGTGAAACCCGACGGAAGCAGAACTGCCAGTCTTGTGCGCCCTACGACAGTTATTGAACGAACGATTCTAAGTGATGTTCTTCTGACAGGGTTAAGTACGAGTATCGTTGAGCCGGTCACTGTGTCGTCCACGACATCCTCAAACGATACGACAGCGCTGCAAAAAGTCCGCGGAATCGCGGCGGCCACTGCGGTTCCAATTGGGCAGTTGATTAAGCGATGAGCGATTCGCCGCAGATCGTCACTTTCTAAAGTTACAAAGGGACATAAGCAACGTCGGCGTCTGCCGCCGAACTATTTCAAACCATCGATTTCGGCGATGAGTTGGTCGATCCCGATGCCGTAGCGTTCGAGGACCGAAGCCAGGATGCCTCCGACGTGTTCGCAGCGTCCTCGCCTTGCCGAAGTGCTCGTAGAAAAAGTTGGTACCGTCAGCGGCTGGCTGTTTCGTTGAGGTCGAGAGTGACCCATGGCGGGGGTTTCTGCGGTCGGTAGCTTGACGACAACCGAAGCGGATTCGAGGTCTTCCCAGTTGAAGGCTTGTTGAACGTATTGGGGGGCATTTGGAGATGTTATGGTTGCCATAATCCAGTTCTCACGGGTTCATAGGATGCGTTCGACGTGCTTGGCGACGACCAAGTCCGATTCGGTTGCTTCCATGATCGCCATGCCCTGGACACGTCTGGTCAAAGCCTTGGGAACTGCAAAATATTCGCGTAAAAATGTTGGGGACCCCGCGCAGCTCCCAGCCTGCTTGGGAAATTCGATACCATACGTACTTCGACAGTTGGTTTTCCCACTCCTCAAGGAACTTTGGTCTATGGCTCTCCAGTGGATCTCTGGCAAAATTGCACGCAAGCATGTTTGGTCCGATGGGTTGTTTACCCTTTCCATTCACTGTCCTGGTGTCGGGCAGTTTGAGTCCGGACAATTCCTGCAGGTCGGACTGCAATTGCCGGAAAAACACTTGCACCGTCCTTACTCGGTCGCTTCGCCACCCAGCGAAACTCTCGAGTTTTTTATAGTGAAAGTCGACGTAGGAGAAGTAACGCCTCGTCTATGGGCGCTCATCGAAGGGGTCTCCATTGATGTGTCAGAAAAGGCCACCGGTGGTTTTACGCTTTCGCACACGCCAGTTGCGGAGACCATTTGGCTCCTCGCAACCGGCACCGGCTTAGCCCCCTACATTGCGATGATGCGGGAAGAGACCATATGGCAACGGCACAAAAATGTGGTCTTGGTCCACGGCGTCCGACACGCAACGGATCTGGCCTATCAGGAAGAACTGGAACAAATCCAAGTCCGGTTTGGAAACCGATTCCATTCGATCCATGCCGCCTAACAATCTTA
>JBBRJI010000088.1:0-12770 GCA_038219625.1 Pirellulales bacterium
TTTTTTCGTTTTGAGATCGAATAAAAGCAAGGTCTCAACAACATCCACATGGATATCGGGCCGTGCTAGCACTAGTCGCTCCAAGCGAACGAAGGATTGATCATGAAGACAGATGCACAGTTGAAAACGGACGTTACAACGGAATTGACCTGGGAACCCGCCCTTAACGCTAACGACATCAAAGTCACAACAAAGGACGGGATCGTCACGCTCAGGGGATCGGTTCCTCACTATGCCGAAAAGCACGCCGCAGAACGAGCAGCTCAGCGTGTCGAGGGCGTCAAGGCGATTGCTGACGAATTGGAAGTCAACCTATCCGGCATTCACAAGCGACCGGATTCCGAAATCGCTGAATCGGTTGTCAGTTCACTCAAATGGCACGTATGGATTCCCAACCATGTCCAAGCGGTGGTGGAAGATGGCTGGGTCACGTTGAGTGGCGAAGTCACTTGGGGATTCCAACGCCAATCTGCGGAAGATGCCATCCGCTTCCAATCGGGGGTCAAAGGCGTTTCGAACAACATCACGCTTAAGCCAACCGTTCAAGCAAAAGCCGTCAAGGAAGTCATAGAAAAAGCATTGAAGCGAAACGCGGAAATCGATGCAGATCACGTCAGAGTCACGGCCGATGGCGGGCAAGTAACTCTTGCTGGCTCCGTCAGCTCGTGGGATGAACGCCAGGAAGCTGGCTCGGCAGCTTGGAGCGCACCCGGAGTGACCGGAGTTGAAAACGACCTCCTAGTTACTTACTAACCCATAGCACGAAGCAAGCTAGTGGCCCCAAGTAGGCCGCCGGCTCGTACTGTGCGTTGGCTTCCATTGAGGATGGTCAACGTTCGAGAAAACCCCGATTCAAACTCACTCAGGAAAAGTATATGAAAAAGATCACCACCATCGCCTTTGCTGCTGTAGCAGCTTTCGGCGGATTTAATGCAATGGCTCAAGAGACAGCGAAACCAAAAACAACTCCGGCTCAGACAGTTGCCGCAGCAAAGCATGCTGCGGAAGTTGCACCTACCTGGACAATTGTGGAGGAGGACTTCTGGTTTCCTCTACGCTACGAACCCATGCGCTCATTTGACAGCGCGCAACACGACTATCGGCGTAGCGAAGAGAAATCGGCCGCATATGAAATCAACAAGGCTGTTAGTTGGCTGGGTTGGGCCGAGCGTCACGCGATGCCCGAAACCAAAGCCAAGCTAACCGAAGCCGCGACGGAATTGAAGGCCGTTTCAAAAGATCTTCAATCGGGCAACATGTATGCTGCCTCCAAGATGGATAAGTCGCTTTCCAAAGCGGCCCACGCATTGTCGGAGTGGCACTTCTATCGTGCAAAAGATTGGTGGGGAAAAAGCGACGCTAAACATGCGGGCGATGATTTGGTGATGGCAGCCAACTATCTCCAACGCGCTGCTGATTCAGCCCACTACCAATTTGGTCCCGACACTCAGGAAGTAGTTACGGAAGTCTTCCGCAACGGCAAATGGATCAACGATGAAAAGCATACCGACCACAATTGGATTGCAAAGAACATCGAAGGCGTTGAGAGCGGACTGCGTGAAATCGCATCGTCGCTGAAGAAGTAAAACGCGTGTGCACTTCACGAAGCGGCAAAGCGTTTTGATCAATAAACAGTTTTGGAAACGTTCTTAGAGTAAGGAGTAACCAATATGAGTGGCAAAATGGATGTGATTAAGGGTCGAACCAAAGAGGCCGCCGGCGTACTGACCGGCAACGACGCGCTTCGCGAGGAGGGCAGGACCGATCAAGCTGTGGGCGAGGCTAAGCAAGCCGTTCAAAAGGTCTCCGAGACCGTTAAAAAAGCGGTCGAAAAAGTCGGTAAAAAGGTAACTAATTGATCGATAGCTCTAGGTTCCACTAAGAAAAGGAAGAGTTTATGAAGGGCTTTGTGAAGAATATCGAGAGCTTAGCGGTCGGCAACGATGATTTTCGTCGCGTTCTCTATACCGCAAAATACAGCCAGCTCGTTGTCATGTCTCTTGCCCCGTCAGAAGAGATCGGAGAGGAAGTTCATAAGCTCGACCAATTTTTTCGTGTTGAGCAAGGGACTGGTGAAGCGGTGCTTGAGGGATTACGGACCGCAATCACAAGCGGTTTCGCGATTGTCGTTCCGGCTGGAACGAACCACAACATCATAAATACTGGTTCTGTGCCAATGAAACTCTACACGCTTTACTCACCCCCGAACCATCGAGATGGTGTCGTTCACCACACTCGTAAAGATGCAGAGGCCGACAGCGAGCATTTTGATGGAAGAGCGACGGAATAAGGTGGTCGAAGCCAATTTACCCACGCATCGAAGGATGCGTGATCGTTTCGCATGTTTTTGAAGTTCAATTACTCAGATCGAGGAGATCGTTATGAAAGAAACAGTAGCCAAGTCACAAGATCATAAGGTCGTCAGTGTTGCTGGCAACAAATTGACATCCACCTGCGATAAAGGCAAGAGTCATGAAAACACCATCGACAAGGAAGCAAAAGTAACGTGCGATGGAAAGGCGAGCAAGCTGTCAGACCTAAAGTCCGGCACACCTATTCGCGTAACTACGCACAAAGACGACCCGAAAAAGGTTACCGCCGTTGAGTCTGGTAAGCATCCCGCAACCGCTGCCCACTGATCGCCGTGACGACAAGACCTCTCTATGCCACGCGGCGACCCTTTAAAGGTCCCGCGTGGCTTTGAAACAACCCAACCGATTCATCGATTCGGTGATACTTAACCCACTCATAAAGAACAAATCATGAACGCTGCAACAGCAACTAAAAATTCTACGCTATTGGCCGTCTATTCGGATCACACCGCTGCGGAGAACGCCGTAAAACTACTCCAGAAGAATGGGATGAAGATGGACCAACTGTCCATTGTCGGCCAAGACTTCAAAACTATCGAGCAACCCATTGGGTTTCTCACCACTGGCTCGGTTGCCTGTGATGGTGCTCGTGTCGGTGCGTGGACAGGCGGCTTCTTTGGAATCCTTGCCGGTGCGGCTTTCTTGATCGTTCCAGGTATTGGACCATTGATAATCGCAGGCCCCCTGGCAGCAACGTTGTTGGGCGGTATCGAAGGTGCAATCGCCGGAAGCGCGGTAGGTGCTTTGACGGGTGCGCTAGTGAGTCTTGGATTTTCGAAAAACGAAGCCATTCGATATGAATCTCAGATCAAGGCTGGCAAGTTTTTGGTGACGCTCAAGGGCGACTCGGACCAGATCGAAAGAGCTAGGAAGCTTGTCGCAGATGACAATGCCGAATCAGTCAATGTTGTTGAGCCAATCGCTGCCTAGCCTTCCACCGAGCCGGTCTCTGTTGAAGATGCAATTGGCGGTCAGCATCATTGTCGCCTCGAAGGAGACTGCTGATTTGATCAGCAGTCTTCAGGGTACTTGAGAAGCAAAAAAACATTACGCCATCAACTGCAATAAGAGTGATAAATGTCTGTCGAAGAGCCCAAGTATTTGATTGCATTGAAAGAAGGCAACTTCGAAATTCGCGATTACCCAGGCCAAATTGCTGCCGAGGTCTCCGTAAGCGGCGAGCGATTTAGCGCCGCGAATGCTGGATTCCGAATACTAGCCAAATACATCTTTGGAGGTAACGAAAGACGGACGTCGATCGCGATGACGGCCCCGGTAACACAGAACCCAATTGG
This sequence comes from Pirellulales bacterium, assembly GCA_038219625.1. Classification (GTDB taxonomy): domain Bacteria; phylum Planctomycetota; class Planctomycetia; order Pirellulales; family Pirellulaceae; genus JBKCUI01. The sequence continues at coordinate 3,668 of JBBRJI010000088.1, forward strand.
GGCAGAATCCATTGCAATGACCAAGCCAGTTAAGCAGATCGCTTGTGACAATGGTTGGGTTATTCGATTTGGAATTCCTCGTGGTGCAACACTGGATTCGCTTCCGACGCCGAAGGATAAGCGAATACGTCTGTTAAGCTTGCCACCCACAAGATTTGCGGTCGCAAGGTTTTCTGGACTAGCAAGAGAGCCGAGTATAAGCATGCAAACGGCACAACTCATGACATTCATCGCAGCTCACCACTTTGAAGCAACGGGTCAACCGTCTCTCGCTCGGTATAACCCGCCCTGGACGCTTTGGTTCTTGCGACGTAACGAGATCATGATTCCGCTCAAGAATTCAGATCCGTTGTGAACATTATTGAAAGGGAATTGTTATGAAAACTAATCGAATCGTGAATCAGCAAGCCCACAGCATCGTCGATTGTATCGAACACCACACGACCTCGGTTCGGGTCGGGATAGCCGCAGATCGATTCGGCCACGAACTCATGAGCCAGTTGGTCGTTGCTCTCGAAATGGCTGGACACGATGTTATCGACTTCACCCCCTTTAGTGGGAATAACCGAGACGACTACGCCGACTCTCTTATACCAATGGCGGAATCGGTCGCCACCGGAGACGTCACCAAGGGACTGGCAATCTTCGCCAGTGGCGTTGGTGCAAGCATTATCGCCAACAAGGTGCCTGGAGTAAGAGCAGGATTCATCACGGATTCGTTCTCGGCGCATCAAGGTGTCGAGGAAGATTTAATGAACTTAATATGCATCAGCAGCCAAGTCACTGGCCAATCGCTTGCTTGGGAGTTGGTCCAAATATTCATCAGGGCGCAGATCCATGACGGAATCGCGTTTAGAAAGCGACTTTGGGACGTGGCGTCTATCGAACGTCAGCCCCATTCATTGCAAAAGGCTGCAAGGTAATGGCCAAATGACTAAGCAGAAATGAGAACTTCACCGTGACCAACACACTTCGAGTCGTTGTCTTGAAGCCCAGCAAATACCGCGTTGACGGATACGTCGAGCGATTTCGAAGAGGGTTCATGCCTAACAGTACTGTTCCCTACGTGCGGAGCATGACACCTGCTGCAACCGGTGATACGCCGATTGAAGTCTATTCGGTAGATGAGTACGTCCATACCGACCTTAAGTACATGTCTTTGCTCCAAAAGAAGGAGGGAACGCGAACACTCCTCGCGTTGGTCGGTGTTCAAAGTCATCAGTTTCACCGAGCATTGGATTTAGCGGCTTTCGCTGTCGAAAACCAATGCATGGCGATCATTGGCGGGCCGCATGTAATGACTTGCGACACGTCGCTTTTCCACGGCAGCGGAGTGAGCTTTGCTTTATCAGAAGCAGAGCTGGTTTGGCCACAAATTTTGAAGGACGCGGCCTATGGCGAATTGCAACCAGTCTATGGAAGTGAACAACGTTGGCAAAAGGAGCTAGATGCACCGGTCATAATCCCACCAATTCAGAAAGACCTCGGACGGTATATCGTTCCCATGCTCGGTCTTTACCCGGCACGTGGATGCCCATTCCTGTGCAACTTTTGCTCAGTTACGAAGATTGCTGGTAGAAAGATTCGGAGTCAAAGTATATCGACAACGATGGAAAGTCTGCGAGCGGCCAAAGCCGCTGGTGTCCGCACGGTGATGTTCACATCCGACAACTTTAATAAATACCCTGAGGCTGAGGACCTTCTATCGGCGATGATCGATGAAAGTATCGGTCTCAAATTCTTTGTCCAATGCGACACGCAGATTGCCAAGCAAGAAGCTATGGTCGAACTATTGGGACGGGCAGGATGCTTTCAAATGTTTGTAGGAGTCGAGTCGTTCAATCGACAAACGTTGCTCGCGGCGAGAAAAGGGCAAAACCGTCCAGAAACGTTTCGCGATATCGTGCGACTCTGCAACGCGCACGGAATCGGATCACACTTTTCTAACATCATTGGCTTTCCACAAGATACAGAACAAGGGATACGCGAGCACTTGACTTTGCTCCAAGAAATGGCACCAACGCTTGCCTCGTTCTACATCTTGTGCCCTATTCCCGGTACAGAACAATACGATGAATTTCTTGCAGCCGATCTGATTTGCGAACGGAACTTAGACCGGTTCGATACAAGTTGTTTGACTTGGCGGCATCCTGAGCTCACGCCAGCGCAATTGTCGAAGCTCCTGTTTGATTGCTACCGAGACTTCTTTTCGATTTCGCATTCGCTGAAAGGCGAGCGTCTTCCATTCACAACTAAGTCAAATGGTTCGACGAAGTCATCTATGGGCAATTTAGCCATGTCGGCCTTCATACGGTACTGCGCATGGAGGCAAATGCATCCAATGTCGGGTGGCATGGGCCGGGTAAAGAGGAGCGGCGATCAAGAAAAGCTATCGCTTAGGGATAAACGCTTTGGCGTCTACCTCGCTCCATTGCCACTAAGTCTGAAACTTCCGGAAGTCGATCGTAAACCGCAACCGCAACCGCCTGCAACAAAAGCAGCGGAACGCCTACCGATCGCCGTGAACGTTTGATCGAGAAGCAAGTTTAGTTGAAGAGAGTTCGCGCTTATCGGCTCGAACACGAAAACCCGTAAAGGAAAAAAGAAAATGTCGAAAAACAGAAAAGCGTTCATGATCGGTAGCGGAATAGGCTCGTTGGCCGCCGCGGCCTTCATGATCCGCGATGGAGGCATCCCGGGGAGCAACATAACGATTTTTGAAGCGAAGCCGGACTACGGTGGAAGCCTCGATGGTGGTGGCACCGCCGACTCTGGATACACCATGCGCGGTGGTCGAATGCTAACGACCGACAACTATGAGTGTACTTGGGAGTTGTTCAAATCGATTCCTTCTTTGGAGCATCCAGGAAAATCAGTTTTCGATGAGACTGTGGAATTCAACGAAGTCATGAAGTCCTGTTCCAAAGCGCGACTGATTGATCGCAACTTCTCGATAGTTGATGTCAAATCGATGGGCTTTACGATGGCCAACAGAACCGAGTTATTGGCAATTTCCGAAGCGAGTGAAGAGAAACTCGGTTCAAGCCGAATCACGGACTGGCTTTCTCCGGAGTTCTTCACGACCAACTTTTGGTACATGTGGTCGACGACTTTCGCATTTCAACCTTGGCACAGCGCCGTCGAATTCAAACGCTACCTGCATCGATTCATGAAGGAGTTCTCTCGAATCGAGACTCTCGCTGGCGTCAAACGAACCATTTACAATCAATTCGATTCTTTAGTCAGGCCACTTGTCAGTTGGCTCAAGGAGCAACATGTGCAATTTCGGAAGGGTTGCACTGTTACCGACATCGTACTCGGAACTGAGGCAGGCAAGATTTTGGTGACGGAGCTCGCGATCGTCGAATCGGGAAAGAACGCTACAATTCAGATCCTACCAGAGGATCTTGTCTTGTTTCAAAACGCTTCGATGACGGATGCTTCGACCTTTGGTTCGATGACCAAGGCTCCAGCAAAACTCACGAAAGGCGACAGCCATGGATGGGCTTTATGGGAAAAGCTTGCAATCAGCAGACCTGAGTTTGGTAATCCAGCGGCCTTCAATTCGAGTATCGCAGAATCGAATTGGCCCTCGTTCACTGTTACACTCAAAGACACAGCATTCTTCGACAAGATGGAAAAGCTGTCAGGAAACAAAGCGGGTACTGGCGGCCTGGTAACCTTCAAGGACTCCAACTGGTACATGTCGATTGTCCTTGCTCACCAACCGCATTATGTCAGCCAGCCTGACGGTGTTCAGGTTTTTTGGGGATACGCATTGCATGGCGATCGAGTGGGCAACTTCGTGCCCAAGCCGATGTCGGACTGCAACGGGGAAGAAATCCTGCGCGAGTTATGCGGCCAACTCAACTTTGACCAAAATGTAGTATTCGGCAAAGCGAATTGCATTCCGTGTCGAATGCCCTACATCACCAGCATGTTCATGCCTCGAGATAAGCTGGATCGTCCTTTGCCAGTTCCTAAGTACTCCAAAAACTTGGCGTTCGTCAGTCAATTCGTCGAGATTGCTGATGACGTCGTTTTCACGGTCGAGTATTCCGTTCGCGTGGCTCAAATGGTTGTCTACCAATTACTTCAGCTCGATCTAGTGATTCCTCCGATCAGTCGCCATGACAAATCGACCAAGGTAAAGTTCGATGCCGTGCTCAAGGCGTTTGCGTGAGCACCCGAATCCATCGCTTCTACCAGAAATTGGGACGCTCATGGACCTGATGAACGTTCCTAAACTTGTGCGTAATGCCGATCGATTTCGCCATGTGATCACCGTTCTCGCCAAACACGGGTTGGCTGATTGGTTGTCCACGTTGTCAATGCCTTGGTTCGACAAGCCCGCGAGACTAGAAACACCAGATTCCCTCACCACGGAACAGCGTATCCGCGTTGCAATGACGGAACTCGGAACGACATTCATCAAACTTGGACAAGTCCTCAGTACGCGGCCCGACTTGGTCGGAAAGAGACTTGCAGACGAGCTTGCCATGCTACGATCCGAAACACCCGCTGATGAATCAGCCATTGCGATTGCATTGATCGAATCTGAACTGAAAGGGAGTATCTCTACACTCTACGCCAGCTTTGAACCGACAGCATTTGCGTCTGCATCGATCGGGCAAGTCCATCGCGCGACAACGCATGAGGGAAACAATGTTGTTGTAAAAGTCCAGCATACCGGGATCGAAGAGGTCATCGAAAACGACTTGGAGATTATGGCGGTGTTGGCTGGCATTGCACAACAGCAATCGGAAAGGCTCAAACAATACCGGCCAGTGGAGACAATGCGAGAGTTCCAGAAGACATTGCGTCAGGAACTCGATTTTGGTCGCGAACTGCACAACATGCAGCGGTTCCGAAAAACGTTTGCTGACGAGACGGGAATCCGGTTTGCAAAACCGTATCCTGAGCTTAGCTCGCGCCGTGTGCTGACGATGGAACGCTTTGAAGGGACTAGCATCTCTGATAAAGCGGGGCTTGATAGCTCGGGCGTAAATCTTGATGAGATTGCGAAACGTGGTGCGAACCTGTTTATCAAGATGATTTTTCGGGATGGCTTTTACCATGCAGATCCTCATCCTGGGAACCTCATGGTACTAAAGAGCCACGCTGCTTCAGCTGATGATGGTAGCGAACTCGCGGATCTCGGCATTCTCGATTGCGGCATGGTTGGACGCATTGATGACTTGCTCCGCGATGACCTCGAACTGGGGTTGATAGCGGCGGTCAAACATGATGCGACCAAGATCACAGAGGCTGTCGCCCGAATTGGAAACGTCCCAAGCGACTACGACCAGACACTTTTGAAGGATTCGATCCAGGGCCTCATTGATGATTATTCAACCCAGTCACTCGAAGACTTCGATCTGAGTGGTTGCCTCAACGATGTCGTTACCATTATTCAGCAGAGCAAAATTTACCTGCCTGCCAAAGTCGCGATGTTGATCAAAGTGCTGATCATGTTGGAGGGCACAGCCCAACAACTCAGCCCCCGTTTCAGCGTGGCAGAACTCATTGAGCCCTATGGACGAAAGGCCTACAGGAATCGCTTCTCTGTCAGGAGGTTGATCAGTCGCTTGCAAACAAACATCCAGGACTGGGAGCATTTAGTAACAATCTTTCCTAAAGACACAGCTGACATCCTACGCAACCTGAAGCGAGGAAAGTTCGACGTTCATTTGCAACACAGGCGATTAGAACCGGTGGTCAATCGCCTTGTTATGGGAATCCTCACAGCGGCTTTATTCATGGGTTCCGCATCGGTGCTAAGCAATCAAGTGCGTCCGACGATTTTTGGACTTTCCGTCCCGGGCCTTCTCGGATGCGGCATCGCGCTCATCATGGGAATCCAAATCACACTTGCTATCCGACGTTCAGGAACAAAGTGAAATGAAATCAACTCGCTAAATTTGCTTTTGTGTTGCCTTCGAGTTGGAGGCATGAAATCTGAAGGTTGAACAATCCATCGAATCGGGAGACCCCATGTCCAAGAAAAATCTTCAAATCCTTCTAGCGTCTCGTCCTTCGGGCGAGCCCAAGCTCGAGAACTTTAGCAATCGTGAGACTGATATCCCAACCTCTCAGCCCGGCCGCATGCTACTGCGAGCGATTTACCTCTCCCTCGACCCGTATTTGCGTGGCCGTATGAACGCAGGTAAGTCGTATGCGAAACCCGTCGAGATCGGCGAGGTCATGGAGGGCCGTACCATCGCTGAGGTCGTTTCTTCGGATCTCGTGGACTATAAAGCGGGCGACCTTGTCTTCAACCCGAACCACGGTTGGCAAATCTTTGCATCGTCCGACGGCAATGGAGTTCACAAGGTCGACCCTTCGGTCAGCCCTACTTCTTTTGCACTGGGTGTGCTTGGCATGCCTGGCCTCACGGCTTATACCGGCCTAGGAAACATAGGGTGTCCTCAGGCAGGGGAGACGCTTGTTGTTGCCGCAGCATCCGGTGCGGTCGGCTCGGTTGTAGGACAGATTGGACGGATCAGGAATTGTCGTGTCGTCGGCATCGCTGGCGGGGCAGCGAAATGCGATTACGTCAAAGGTGAGCTTGGCTTCGACGAATGCCTCGACCGTCGCGAGCCGAATCTGGCCGAGCGACTTCGGGCCGCCTGCCCCAAGGGAATTGACGTGTATTTCGAAAATGTCGGCGGACAAGTGTTCGAGGCCGTGTTGCCGCTGCTCAACGATTTCGCTCGCATCCCTGTTTGCGGATTGATCTCGCATTACAACGCAACAGAATCTGAACCGGGACCGGACCGCCTGCCGCTAATGATGCAGCAAATCCTTACGCAGCGACTGACACTGCGGGGTTTCATCGTTGGAGACTTTGCGTCGCAATTACCTCAGTTTCTTACCGACATGGGCACGTGGGTACGTGAAGGGCGGATCAAGTACAAGGAAGATATTACCGATGGGTTGGAAAACGCGCCCCGCGAATTGATAGGCCTGCTGCGAGGAGAGAATTTCGGCAAGAAGATCATTCGTGTCAGTCAGGATCCGACGCAGAATACGTAAGGCCTGTGTTATCGAGAACTGTCTGTGGCTAGCGGACCAAATCACCGGCAATGGAAATGCATGCAGTGGATACATATGCAGTTGTCGAGGTCTAGGCCCTGTCTCCCTCATCCTGATCAAATTCTAGGTGACTCAGAGTGCGATCCGACACAATACGCGTAAAGCACGAGTTGTCGAAAATTGCACGCGTCCATGATTCTCATGATGCGTCGGTTGCTTCCCCAGCCGAGTCGGGCGTTACCAATGTCTCGGCAGGCGCTCGTATCGCATCCGGCCTTGTCCAGCGCTGAGGCGCTGCTGACGAACCGGACTCGATGAAGAGACGTTTAATCATTGGAAACCGCAATCGTATTCGGCGTTCCACCTCGACCATCGCAATCGCGGCGACGGATGTTTCAGTCCCCACGTCGAAATCTAGGTCCATTGTGACCAACACATCATCGGGTCCGACATACATAGACAGCACGCGCCCGACGTCGCGGACACCGGGCTGTGCGAGCGCGATATCGCGTAGGGCGCGCGCGGTTTCCGGGCGGATGCCTTCACCGATTAGCAGGCCACGCGACTGCCAGGCTAGTAAACTCGCTACTCCCGCCAGCAGGATACCGATCAGCACCGATGCTGCACCGTCCATCGCCGATAACTGCAGCCAATGGCTTAGCGAGATTCCCACTGCGGCGATCGCCAAGCCAACGAGTGCGGCCGCATCCTCTGCCAGCACGGTGTAGGTGGTCGGGTCTTTGCTACGTCGCACGAACTCCCAAAACGAAGTACTGCCTGCGAGCCGCTTAAATTGGCGTAAAGCAATGGCGAAGCTGATTCCCTCGAAAAAAGCCGCCGCACCGAGAACCACATAGTTCCAGAATGGATCTTGAAGAGGCTGCGGATGACGTATGTGTTGTACGCCTTCATAGAACGAGATACCACCGCCAAGACCGAAGATCAGCACGGCCACAATCAGGCTCCAAAAATACAATTCCTTCCCGTGCCCGAAAGGGTGTTCTGGCGTGGCTGGCCGTTGGCTCAATTGGATGCCGACAAGTAGGAGCACGCCGTTGAAGCTGTCGACCGATGAGTGAATGCCCTCCGATAGCATGGCCGAGCTGCCAGTGAAGCCAGCCACGACGAGCTTGGTAATAGCGATGGCAACATTAGCTGCGATTGCCGCATAGATGGACAACTTCGAAGACATTCGCCAGGTGGATCTCATCTCGCCGCCGATCCGTCCAGCTCGTTACGAGCTGGCCCCATACGGCGGTACACAAGCCCATCAGTCGCAAGAAATTCTCGAAGACTTGTATGAACTTCTTGCTTACGTAGGTTTACCATTCGAGTAGGATCGTTTCAAGGTTGAAATACGTTAAAGGGTCTCTACGTGGAACGCGAGTGGCATTTCGAAAATCACCAGTCAAGCTCTTGTGAGCCTAATTCGCTATGCGATCTTCTTGGTAAGGAATCGGCTAGCGCCTCAGGCTCAGCTATCTCATTCGGATTTGAGCGAAGCCATATCAATCGAAAAACGGTACTTCACATCGGACTTTAACATCCGCGAGTAAGCTTCGTTGACCTTTTGAATCGGGATGACTTCTACGTCGGCAGTGATGTTATGGGTACCACAAAAGTCGAGCATCTCTTGGGTTTCAGCGATGCCGCCGATGGCGGAACCAGAGAGACTGCGACGAGCGGCGATTAAACTGAAGGCAAAGACCTCCAGAGGTTTCGGCGGTGCGCCGACCAGAGTAAGGTTTCCATCATAATAGCAGCAGCTCGTGCAACAATTTTTGCTCGTTGGGCAAACATCTTCAAACGCCAGGATTCAAAGCATGTATTTGCAGTAACAAGTGCCGATTCGAGTTCAACATCAGTGATGCCATCGAATGTCTTTAGAAGCTTCCCATCGTAGGGATTGATGCTTTGATAAGCCATAACTTTGTTCCGTTCCTAGGTGTTTTAGCTACCGTATAGCAATAAAAAAAGCCGACGTCGCAAAACACCAATCAAAGTGGATTGCGACGCCGGCTTACTTGATCTCTGGTCTCTCTGGCCATTGGCCGAGCTACCATCTGTG
>JBBRJI010000089.1:0-12752 GCA_038219625.1 Pirellulales bacterium
CTTTCCACCTGCCAACAACGCCTTACCGCCAGCCGCCGGATATCCGCCCACCAGTCTGCCGAGCAGTCTGCCTCCGTCGAATTATCCAACCAACCCTCCGCCAACCGGTTTGCCACAACCCGCTGGCCAATTTGGGAATTCGACATTACCGCCTCAGAATCTTCCTAGCAATTTTGCGTTGCCTCCGGCCAATGAACCGAACCAAATTCGGAGATAGTTCACGTATTGCAATCTTGGTTTGAAACCAGTTTTGACGCAAAATAAACTCTCTCAGCCCAAATAATCCCTGAAATCTGTTCTTTCAGAGAACTATTTGGGCTTCTAAGTCCAAAGGGAAGCCCTTCATGGCTTGACCTGTTTTGCTAGAATCCTCTATCTTTGGCACCCCGCCGAAGATGTTTTGGCGGTTGACTACTTTTCCACCACATTTTGATTTGAATTTGCTGAGGGGGCACCCTGTTATGGCTTCTATTGAGGAACGAGTGATCGACATCGTTGCAGAACAACTGGGCGTCGAAAAAGACAAGATCGGTCGAGATACACACTTTGTAAACGATCTCGGTGCAGACTCACTGGACACCGTTGAACTAGTAATGGAGCTAGAGGAAGAGTTCGACATTAGTATCCCAGAAGAGGCTGCAGAAAAAATCCAGCGAGTGGGTGAAGCTGTTGATTACATCGAAAAGCAACAGGCTTAGTCGCATAGCGACAGAGTTGATCTCCTCCTTCCTAGGATCGTTTTCGGACAAAGTATGAAACGTCGTGTCGTCGTGACGGGGCTTGGTTGCGTTACGCCCCTGGCTTGTGAAGTCGATTTGCTCTGGCGCTCCGTTTTGGATGGCAAGAGTGGAATTCATCCGTTATCGGTGATCGATACGACGCGTCATAAAGTGCGTTTCGGTGGCGATGTTACGAATTTCGATCCAGGTGTGACAGTGGAGGCAAAGGACGCGAAACGGCTCGATCGTTTCACGTTATTTGCCATGTTTGCTGGCTACCATGCAGTCCGCGACTCCGGATTAGAATTCGCCAAGGAGGATCCATTTCGCTGCGGGGTAATTCTGGGTTCGGGCATCGGTGGTCTCAACGAGATCGAAGAACAGATGTTCAAGATGTTCAGTCGCGGGCCAGATCGCGTTAGCCCGTTTACCATCCCAAAGATGATGCTCAACGCCGCCGGGGGAAATCTTGCGATCCAGTACGGGCTAAAAGGCCCTAACTTTGCCGTTGCGACTGCTTGCGCAAGCAGCAACAACGCTATGGGAGACGCATTGAAAGCGATTCAATACGATGAAGCGGACATCATGATAACCGGCGGAACCGAAGCGGCCATTACGGCGATGGGTGTGGCTGGTTTTGCAAACATGAAAGCCCTCTCGACCCGCAATGATGAACCAGAAAAGGCAAGTCGACCGTTCGATAGCGACCGCGATGGATTTGTGCTTAGCGAAGGCTGTGGTGCACTTATCTTCGAAGAATATGAACACGCAAAGAAACGTGGTGCTCGCATTTACGGTGAGATTTTGGGTTATGGTGGCTCATGCGATGCCGGCCACATCACTGCCCCGGACGAACAAGGACGTGGAGCCAGTCGAGCCATGCTCAACGCCCTGCGAGACGCTAAGCTCGATCCATCCGTCATCGATTACATCAACGCCCACGGTACAAGCACTCCTTTGGGCGATAAAGCCGAAACCGTGGCCGTGAAGAGTGTCTTCCGTGAATGCGCTCGTACGGTAGCCCTGTCAAGCACGAAAGGCCATTTAGGACACGCTCTGGGTGCAAGTGGAAGTATCGAAATGATTTTGACGATACTTAGCTGCTATCACGATGTGATCCCGCCTACGATCAATCTAGACACACCTGACCCTAACTGCGATCTGGATTACACACCCAATCGAGCTCGGCAAATGCCAGTCAAGATCGCGATGAACAACAGCTTCGGTTTCGGCGGTCACAACGCGACGGTCATCTGCGGCAAATTGGAGTAGCGTACAAGAATTCGTGAGAAGTCAGGCAGCTCTCGCTGATCACCAGGAGCTGGTTGCGTGGCTCCGCCTCGCAACCCACTGTTTTGCAGGCTCCGCCCGGGTATCGCTACGAGCCAGATGAAACAGATTTTCCCTAAGCTTCAACCAGACTTTCCACAGAAACTTGAATAATGCGGTCTGTGTGGCGACATTACTCTATGAAATGCAAATCTACTTTATCCTCTGCCGTGAATCAGTTGACATGCAAACAGTTGCCATTGAACCGGACGCGAATGAACCATCCGACAGGGTGCTTTTAGCGGAATTTACCGATCGAAAGTCAACTAAAGCTTTTGCGGACCTGATGAAGAGACATGCGGGTTTGGTGCTTTCGACTTGTCAACGCGGGCTTGGCTGTGGTTCGGAATCCGAAGACGCTGCCCAAGCCGTGTTTATCTTGATGTGGCAGCACGCAAAGAAACTCTCCCGGCATAGTTCTGTCGCTGGTTGGCTGCACACAACCGCATGCAATGTCTGCCGTAATTCCCGACGAACTAGTGGGCTGCGATTGAAACATGAGCGGGAGGCGGCCAAGATGTCGACGAAGTCCTTTGATTCCTCAGCAGCGGTGTGGCTTGAATTGCGAGAGATACTCGACGGAGAGATTGAACTTTTGCCAGCCAAGTTGCGAACACCGCTGGTTCTGTTCCATTTGGAAGGTCGCGGGCTGAAGGAAATTGCCGATGAGTTGAATGTGAGCGTCTCGACGGTCGGTACTTGGATGGTCGTCGTTTGACAAGATACGAACGAATCCGATAATCGGGCGCAACGTTGATTCAAGGAGCGATCGTCAAGATGAAAAGCAAGGTTTGGTATGGCAAAGGAATTGCAAGGAATCGTCTGGTTGATCGCCTCCCTTTGGATCGTTTATCTCAGCGATGTCCTATTGCCGGTCAACTTTACAGAATACGGACTTGTTCCCAGAACGTACCGCGGTTTGGTGGGAATTCCATTGATGCCGTTCCTGCACGGTAGTTGGGGCCATTTATTGAGCAACACAATACCGCTTTGCATCTTGCTCTTCATTTTGCTCAGTTCACGACGCGACTATTTGGAAGTGATCGTGAGTATTGTGATCTTCGGCGGATTGCTGTTGTGGTGTTTTGGTCGCGACGCAGTCCATGTGGGAGCGAGCGGCCTCGTTTATGGACTTGTGGCTTTTCTGATCGCTAGTGGCTTTGCAGAACGGAAGCCGGTTCCCATCTTTATCGCTTTGTTGATCGGGTTTTTGTACGGAACAACCTTGCTTTTTGGTGTATTGCCTACAGCCGGAGCAGCCGTTTCCTGGGATGGCCATTTGTTCGGTGCCATAGCCGGTGTGGGGACCGCGTACGCACTAGCGAAAAGACCCGATTCCGAAACTTTGGGCATCTAATCTGGCTCAGTCCCGGCTGACACGGCAGCGTCCGCCTTGTTGGAACGGGAGAGTTTTGGGTTCTCAATATAGGCTAGCACCAGCGCGATGTCCGCCGGTGTGATGCCGCTGATTCGGCCAGCTTGGTCCAGGTTGATTGGTCGAATGCGGCCAAATTTCTGCTTCGCTTCGGTTCGCATGCTAGTGATTGACTCGTAAGAAAAATTCTTCGGTATGACTTTGTCCGCCATGCGATTTTGGCGGTCCACCTGGATCTGTTGACGGGCAATGTAGCCAGAGTACTTGGTATCAAATTCGACCTGCTGAGCAACGTCGGCATCGAATTGGCCCAGCGATTCTGGAAACATGGCAGCTAGTCCAGCCCAAGTTACTTCTGGTCGACGCAGTTGTTTGTCGGCTGGAGTGTTATCGACGCGAAGCTGCGACAGCAACTTGGTAGCCAATTCAATAGCGGACATCTTTTTGGTGAAGCGATCGTATCTTGCTTGATCCACTAGACCGAGCGAGTACCCCAGCTCAGTCAATCTCCGATCCGCGTTGTCTTGTCGCAGCATCATGCGGTATTCGGCTCGACTGGTGAACATGCGATACGGTTCATCGACACCGCAGGTAACCAGATCGTCTGCCAGCACACCCATGTATGCAGCCTCACGACCTAGTACCAGTCCATCCTTGCCTTTCAATCGCAACGCGGCACTGGCACCCGCAATCAACCCTTGCGCGCCTGCTTCTTCGTATCCGGTGGTCCCATTGAGCTGCCCAGCAAAAAACAAGCCTTCGACGCTCTTGGTTTCAAACCATGGTTGCAGTTGGTCGGGCGGACAGAAGTCGTACTCGACTGCGTACCCGTATCGCATGATTTGCGCGTTTTCGAGGCCAGGGATTAACCGCATCATTTGGTCTTGTACGTCACGAGGCAGCGACGTGGAGATACCGTTGACGTAGACCTCAAGCGTATTGCGGCCTTCGGGTTCTAAGAAGAGTTGGTGTCGGCTTTTGTCGGCGAAGCGAACGACTTTGTCTTCGATGGACGGACAGTAGCGGGGCCCGGTCGATTGGATTTGGCCAGTGTACATTGGAGCGCGATGCAGGTTGTTGCGGATCAGCGAATGAACCGCTTCGTTGGTATATGTAATCCAGCAGGGGACATGAGGACCGGGAAGGGAGTCGGTCATATAGGAAAAGGGCTGCGGAGATTCGTCGCCAGGTTGCATCTCGGTCTTCGAATAGTCGATGGTTCGACCATTGAGACGAGCTGGAGTCCCGGTTTTGAAACGTTGAACGCGGAAGCCCAAACGTAGGAGGGCATGGCTGATGCCGGAAGTGGTCCCTTCACCGGCTCGTCCGCCTGGAGTCTTGGCTTCGCCGGTATGCATGATGGCTTGAAGGAAGGTGCCGGTCGTTAGAACGACAGCTTTCGCGTGATAGGTTGCATCGCCCTTCACGCGGACGCCGACGATGTGTTCTTGGCCATCGATCGATTCGGTGAGTAGGTCTTCGACCAATTCTTGCCGTAGGTCGAGGTTTTCCATTTCCTCGATTCGGCGTTTGATTTCGAACTGGTAGCCTTTCTTGTCGGCTTGGGCGCGGGGGGAGTGCATAGCAGCTCCCTTTCGGCTGTTGAGCATTCGGAATTGGATGCCGGTCCGATCGATGGTTTCGCCCATCAGTCCGCCGAGCGCGTCGATTTCACGCACAATTTGCCCTTTAGCGACGCCACCGATGGCTGGATTGCAGCTCATTTGTCCGACCGTATCCAGATTGCCAGTCAATAAGGCTACGCGTGCTCCCAGCCGGGCCGCAGCCGCAGCAGCCTCGGTCCCCGCATGGCCTGCTCCCACGACAATTATGTCATAGTCGTATCGATTCATTTCCAACATACTTTCCCAAACGATTCTACAAGAATGGTTCTCAACACTCCGTGTTCAGAATCACGGCACGGAGTGCCGTGCTACACTGAGTGCCGTGCTACACTGAGTGCCGTGCTAAACTGAGTGCCGTGCTAAACTGGGCCGATCACTCGTTGTCTATGGTATCCGTAGAAACGACGGTTGACGAGCAACGAAAGTTAGTCCAACCTTGATTTTATTCCCTTTATTGCTTCCTATCCGGCTTCGCGCCGGGGGTTTTGACCATCGGTTCTAGAGTTATGGTAACCATCCCCCGAGATAAAATCGAGATAAACTCTGGGGCATTGTTCATGCCCCCGAGTTCAGCGGTAGCGGCGACATAGGGAAGATGCTAAACCACCTGCTTGCGCATGCGCACGGCCGCAATTACCGTCACCACAATCGCCATCGACCAAAGTACCGTTGCGTGCTGCCAAAGCGTTGACCAATCCGTTCCTCTCAAAATGATTCCGCGCGAAGCATCGATCAGCCATGTTGTTGGAATGAAGTAAGAAATGGTCTTAAAGATCTCGGGCATGGAATCCAACGGAAACACATAACCGGACAAGAAAATCGAAGGAATGATCGTCCCCATGGCCATTTGACCTGCCGCATCTCGCGTATCGGCTTTGGTTGAGATCAAAAGTCCAAATGCGAGCATGGTTAGCGTAAATGGCAATAAAAGCGCGAAGAGCAATGCGACATGGCCGCGAATGGGTACTTGGAACACCGTGGTCATCACCAGCATGATCAGTCCAAATTCGATTGTCGTCTGCACTACGTAGGGAATCATCTTGCCAATAATAACTTCAAAGCGACGAACAGGGGTCATGTAGAACTGCTCAAGTGTCCCAGATTCTTTTTCCCGGACGATCGCATTGGCGGATAAAATCGTTGCCATCATTTGACACATCACTACCATCAAACCGGGTAAAAAGAAGTAAGCTGATCGAGTGTCTGGATTAAAGAGCACACGCGGCCGAGCTTCGACCGGCAACTCACCTCCTTTGAGTACTTGAGCTAACGAAGCCCGCAGCGCCAACGCGTTGCCAACGTTGACGGACTCAGCCGCGACACTGGAAACGGTGCCATCGACGAGAACGGCGAAAGGAGACGTCTGCTGCGATTCAATCTTCCTGGAAAAGTCTTCAGGAATCACGATTCCTACCTGCGCTCGACCAGCCACGATGGATGCGTAAGCTGCTTGCTCGGATTGGTGACGTTCGACCACTTTAAAATCGCCTGAGTTCTCGAATTGATCGATCAACCTGCGGCTCTCTTGGGTGTTGCAAAAATCGACCACCACGGTGCGCATATCGCGGACGTTTGTGTTGATCGCAAATCCAAGCAAAAACAATTCGACGATCGGTATAAAGAGAGTAAAGAACAGCGTTTGTGGATCGCGCAGGATGTGCAACATTTCCTTGTAAGCGATGTATCGGATGCGCTGCCATGATGCCAGATTCATCGTGCACCTACTTTGGTTGCTTGCTGACGAGCGAGGGTAACGAACACATCCTCCAAGTTGGGTTCCGCCACCTGGAGACTCAAGCCTCGCTGCTGGAGATCGGCCAGCGAGACATCATTTTCGATAAGTGCATGCACAGCCTGGCCAAAAATGGTCGCTTCGTGCACGCCGGGTCGTTTCCGCAATTCTGCCAATACTTCCGCTGCTACGCCCCCTCGAATCTCCCAGCGCTGCGAACCCTCTGGCGTAATACTCGGGAGCGCTTTGAGTTCCTTGGGCGTTCCCAAGGCCAAAAGCTCGGCAAGGTATAGGTAACCGACGCGACCGCACCGTTCCGCTTCGTCCATGTAGTGCGTCGTCACGAACAGCGTTATGCCTTCGGAGGCCAATTGAAACAATAGATCCCAAAGTTCGCGCCTGGCGACGGGATCCACACCTGCCGTTGGTTCATCGAGAAACACCAGACGCGGTCGATGCATTAAGGAACAGACCATCGCAAGCCGTTGTTTCCACCCACCCGAGAGTTTGCTTGCGGCCCGATTTAAATACGGTCCCAATCCAGTCAGTTCAATCAACTCGGATTGACGTTGCTTGGCTTGCACACGGCTTAGACCGTAGATTCCACAGTAGAAGTCCATGTTCTCTTGAGCCGTAAGGTCCCCGTACAATGAAAACTTTTGGGACATGTAGCCCACCCGTTCCCGAATGCGTTCCGATTGCGTTCGTACGTTCAGACCGAATACGGACGCTTCTCCCTCGCTGAAATCAAGCAACCCGCACAAAGCACGAATGAGAGTTGTTTTGCCAGAACCATTCGGTCCCAACAAACCGAAGACTTCGCCAGCATAGACGTCAAAACCCACTCGATTGACCGCTCGAAATTTTCCGAACTGAATGGAACAACCCCGCATCGAGATGACAACTTCGGACTCGTTCGTTGCAAGGTTCATTTTCGGCGAGGAGATGGTTAACTCCTCCTTTGAATTCGGATCGACGCGGCCATTCCCGATTTGAAGACTCCGGTCGCATTTTTCACTTGTACTTTAAAACCGAATACTTGATGGTGACGCTCATCCGGGCTCTGAACGTTTCGAGGTGTAAACTCACTGATATTTGCAATGTGCGAGACTTGCCCTTCATACTCCTGTTTTGAGCCGTCGTGAGTCACGACAACCTGTTGGTTGAGCTGAATCAGGGCGAGTTGCGTCTCAGGCAGGTATGCCTTTACCCATTGGTCTCCTTCGTACAAGACTCGGATCACAGGTACGTTGGGAGGAGCCATATCACCATGTCGGATTCCAATCACCTCGACTAAGCAACGATCTGGGGCCACGATGGAACATTCGGCAAGCTGTGTGTCCAGTTCGCGAATTCGAGCTACGACTTCGGATACTTGGGCGTTCGCTTGACGCAATTCCTCTTCCCTCGCGCCACGTTTGATCAGTTCGTAATCGGATTGCATTTTGGCCACCGAGGCTTTGGCTTCGGAGATGTCTTCGACTCGCGTTCCATTGATCAACATTTCCAAATGCCTAGCACTAGAACTCGCTTGGGCTCTGGACCGAAGCATAGCAGCTTTGGCCGCATCCAAATCGGTTAAGCTGATTGTATTCGTTCCTTTGACGGATTGGAGTCGAGCATACTCAGCAGATGCCCGTTCCGACTCGGCGGTCCACATTTCCGCTTCGTACTTGGCCATGTCCACTTCCTCGCGTCGCCAGCCCGCCCGCAACTTTTGAAGCCGAGCTTCAGACATTTCTAAAGCCGCCTTGACTGCTTCGATTTGTTCAGGGAGCGGTCCGTTGCACATCAGATCCAGTTTGGCTTGAAACAACTCCTGCTGGGCAATCAGCTGAGCCCTCTTGGCCTCGAGTTCGGCGGAATCTAGCACGACCAACAGTTGTCCGGCTTCGACCATGTCCCCCTCCTTCACGAGGACCTTCAAGACGCGTCCGCCAACTTTCGAACTGAGGCGAACTTCTTGCGTTTCCACAATCCCCGGTAAAACAATCGTCTGGGAACTGGACTGCGGGCACCCAACCAAGAAGAGTGGTGACAGGCAGATGAGCATCAATCGCTTGAGGAATTGCATTCGGACGTAATGGCCTTTTAACAAGAAAGAGCGATAAGGTCACTCGCGGACCAATGAAAAGACTAACATTTTTCCTTTGGAACGCAACACGAAGTCGCAGTCGATTCTGGGTGATGGAGCATGTCGACGGAGTTTCCATCACACGCTGAACTAACGGAAATGACGCAGATCGATTCAACGGATCCGGCTCGCTCGCACGACATTCCATTTTGGCCAACCGCCTAGAGGCGGCGCCATCTCGACCGTCCACTCATTCAACGCAGATGAAATATTGGAGTCGTTCCAACTTTGGTCCGACATCCAGAGTTCATTCGGCAAGGATCGCTGAAGTAGCTCCTCTAAAAACTGCGAGGTTTCGCCAAAATAGTCTAATCGATCGTTGATGGTTGCAACAATCGCTGAGCCTTGATGGATGGCTTGTTTGATCGAGACACCCCACTCCACGGAAGATTTGGCGATTTGCGTTGCGGCTGCAATGGCGTTGGTCGTACTTGGGAAAACCGTGTTCACTCTGTCGTTCATGGACTTGATGACGCAACCGCTGTTATTTGCAACAATAGCCGCCATGCTTTGCAAGTGCCGGAGTATCTGTGAACAGGCGGCTTGATCGGAAAGGGACGCATAGAGCTGCACTGCATTTGCAATCTGACAGCCCAAAAGCGTAACCGTCGTGAGACTTACCATCTGACCTGGCGATAGCACTTCGTCAGGAAACCACTCGCGAAACGCGGGTAAGCGGGCTGCGTCCGCCGCGGTAAGTGAATCGGCACGCGACGCAAGTCGTTCGATGCGAATTTGCCTAGGGTCCGAATGCGGATTCAAAAACGAAAGCACTTGCTCGCCGCTTCGCAGGGTCGGGACTTCATGCTTTGCCGCTGGATGGGCGAGGTCGATATCCCATCGACCTACTCGACCGTTGGGAGCAACTCGGAAATCGACTACGTAGGGGAGTTGAGGACCTCGGAGTCGATACTGGCCATCGTTGAGGCGAAGCTGCAAATTGAGTCGTTCATCGGCCTGCAACCGAACTTGTGCGACGACATGCGCAGAAAACGCTGGTCCACCCACGCAGTATGTGCGTGTCTCGGCAGCCCGAACTTCTGGATGCGCTCGAAAAATCAATTCAATGCTCTGGGCGAAATCGAGTTCGTAGTCCACGTTGCAAGCTTCACAATGTCCATGATCGGCCAAGCCCTTCAGCGTCTCTTTGACGTCTGATGGAATACGACATGTTGGGCAGAGAATGTCCCATAGCAGAATAAGTGCCCCTTCGCGAGCAGCCAGCAAACACACCTCGACTACGTCATCGGGTTTCAATCCGAATCGCTCTGCTAAGGCCAACGGCCGCAAGCGAGCCACCTCCAGGTCGGTTGCAAACTCAAGGTACTGTTCGAGGGTATCGAGTACTTTTGGATCGATGGCCGATGCGCTGGTTCGGACTCGCGAGAATCGTTCGCTCAGTCGGCGTTTCTGTTCACGTGTGATGGCTTTCGTAGCGGCAAAAGCGTTGACCGTGGTGCTGGAATTCGATTTGGATTGCAGGTATTCGTCGATCTTTTCGTAGACGCGACCGAAGTTCCTTTCCGACTTGTTGCCGATTTGAAAGCGAGCAAACAACTTGCCCATGAGATTCCGCGGTACCATCTGCAAGGTTTGGACAACAAGCGTTCCACCGTCCGACTGAGGATTGAGTTCAACGACATTGGTGAACCAATGAAATGGCCCACTTTGGAATTGTCGCAATACGCTCAGACGTCGCCCTTCGATCCATTCGTAAGGATGCTCCTCCCACTCCATCGTCATGCCCATCGCGCGCACGGTCGCAATCCGTCGCATTCCAAGTTTCGGATCTTGAAACGTTTTGTATCGAACGGCCGGCAACCCGATGGCATTGTTGATGCGATCCGTATTGGAAACAAAAGGCCAAAGGGCCTCTGACGAAGAACGTAGTTTCCATTGGTATTGATACCGCAGCGTTCCTTGCGCATTGGCCTCTGGGAGGAATGGATGTAAGAGGATCGATGTGCGCGTTCCAGCCAGCAGTCCTTCCAGATCCTGAAAAAGTTCTCCCGCATTTTGATAGCGTGCATTCGGATTCTTGGCCAAGCACTTATCAATGACTTCCTGAATGGCATCGCTGGCAGTTCCGACGAAGGAACGAACTCTCGGCACATTTTCATCGCAGTGCATTCGAAATATTTCAATGGGTGACGGAGCCTCGAATGGAAGGTGTCCTGTCAAACATTGAAACAAGGTGATACCGAGTGCATAGACATCGGTTGCCGGCCTAACTTCCTCGCCGCGACACTGCTCGGGCGCCATGTAATAGGGCGTTCCCGTAATCATCCCGGTTTGGGTCATGGCCATGGACTCGGTCGCCTCGAAATTCTTTGCCAAACCAAAGTCGGCAACTTTGATCAATGGTTCTCCTTCCGACAAATCAATCCTGCCGTTTTGAAACGAGCGTTTACCACGCGCGCTGAGCAACAAGTTTGCAGGCTTGATGTCGCGATGCACCATTCCAATTTGGTGAGCCACGTTCAGGCCACGCGCAGCATCCGCAATTGCACCAACTACCAACGATTCGTTTAATGGGTGATGTGTGCGCGTGAAGTCCGCCAGACTTCCGCCAGGAACATATTCCATGGCGATATACATTGTGTCATCCGAGCGATTGAATTCGACGAGCCGAGCTATGGCCGGATGATCGACTGTGGACATCAATCTGGCTTCTTTTGCGAACCGCCGAATGGCCTTTTCGTCGTTGGCCAGTCGTTCCGAGAGAACTTTGATGGCCACGAGTTGGTCGTTGCTTCGGTCTCGACCTAAAAAAACAGCTCCCATTCCACCCTCGCCGAGCGAGCGTTCAATGGAAAAACGCCCAAGTTGGGGCAATTGAGACGGGACCATTCGGTCCTTTGCCAACGTTGTGGCCGCAAACGCGGGAAGCTCCTGCGTGGCGTCTTGGCCTGTGTCACTGCTACCGGTGTCACTGCTACCGGAATCCACTTCGCTCAATAGCGAACTTGAACGACCGGCCAAAATAAAAGAACTCGACCGATTGGGAGCGATTCCTTCCTGCAAGCGTTCGACGACCTCCTCAATGGACGGTCGATCCACCCACTCCGCTTGACGCATCTCCGCGAGAATGGAATTGACGGCCTCAAGTGAGCTCAGGTTCGGTGATCGAAGCGACATGTCAAGAATAAGAGTCCCCAACGAATAAACATCGTTCGCAAGGGCGTTAGCCCCAATCCGAGTAATCATTGGATCCTCAAGTAAGGAGCCGTCCACAAGGTCGATGGCAGTAACGACCGGGCTGACTTCGGATCTGGGGGAATTTAGCCCTGCCCTGTAAATGTAGCTTGGGAGCAAACGCCCATGCGCTAGCCCCATACGATGCGAAGCGGCAATTCCTTGAGCAACCTCCAACAGCATTGGGAGGATTTCCTCTGAGGCAGGGGGATGAATATCAAGGTGCTGAGCGTGAAGAAAGGGAGTCGTCGTCACAAAGGATTGTTCTGTGTCCTCCACAACCGAAAGCGGCAGAACATTCTTGTGCCGGACAATCGCGGATCTTCGGATACACTCAACCGTCTCATCAAAGAGATCAAAATTGGATGCAGGGAGTCGAAAGAATCGCACCAATCGAAATGTGTTGTCGGCTTTGGTGGCCAAAAAAATCTGGAAATGACTGGAACTCGCCAGCGGTTTTACCAGTGTATAGTTGTCGATTTGCACTGCAGGAACCTGCGGACAGGATAGAACGAATAGTACTCGAGAAAAGCAGTATATTCGAACGGGCACTTACCCTGCCACGAAGGCGAGGGGCAGCTTGAAATCTACCCATAAACTGGGTGGCACGCTCTGAGGTACGAAGGGCGTGGTGAATCGCTAG
>JBBRJI010000090.1:0-12725 GCA_038219625.1 Pirellulales bacterium
GCTTCGTCAATGATCCCTTCGATCGGCTTGCTGGCGTGCTTGCCTCGCATTTTTGGAATCGCGCAAAAGGTACAAAGCCTATCGCAGCCTTCAGAGACCTTCATATATGCGAAGTGCTTGGGGGTCAGTTGCAAGCGGAAATCGTCGGCTAGTGCTCGGATCGGGGCAGGTCGGAAGATGGTCCTTTGTTCATCGAGTCCATCCATGAACCGATTCACGATGGTCGTAATGTCGTCACGTCCGAACACACCTACGAGGCCATCGATTTCCGGCCTAGCTTCGAGCAATTGTTCTTGTTGACGTTCGGCTAGGCAACCTGTAACGATGACGCCTCGTATTTTGCCTTGGCGTTTCAGGTCCAACATCTGATCGATGGCTTCGAAGGACTCCTTGCGAGCGTTATCAATAAAACCGCAGGTGTTGATCACCACGAAGTCGCTGTTTTCCGGGTTTTGGACGAGGTTGTAGCCATCTTTGTGCAAGAGCCCTAGCATTTGCTCGCTGTCGACTAAATTCTTAGGGCAGCCAAGGCTGATAAAAGCATAGGAACCCTTTGTATTACCTGCGTCCGTTTGAAGCCGAATGCGGCTTTCCGTAGAGGCATCTTGATTGGCTAGAATGGGAAGCGAACGCATACTTAAAAAATGGGGTTGGGGGCTTGCGGGCGAGAAAATAAGAGTCGGGCTCGCCCAAATCGAATGTCTGCTGAAACTCCGTTTTCGCATCCACTCTCCGATCATAACAATCCGATCCAATGCGACTAGCTGAATTCGCGTTCCGAATATGCCGATTGTACGTTTCCTCACGTTTTTCCTGAAAAACCTGGGGAGGGCCACGATTGCCCACCCTCCGGTTGGATGACTTATTCCGGTTGTTTTTAGGTAAGCCCCGAATTATCGCTGGCTAAAGCCTGAAAGAGGGTTTGACGGGCTAATTGCCCGCCGAAGTAAGTTGGGTGCATTGGGTCAACCCTGGAGGGAATGTCCCCGGTGCACGGAGCTTTCTGTTTGGGGGAGCTCCCTCGAGTGGCGATGGATGCCACGTCTAGGATGGACGTTTTTGCAAGGAGCTTTCTGGTGAGAAAAACTTGGTTTCATGGCCTCGCGATGACTTTAGGGGTAACCGCAATCCCCAGTATCGCGTCGGCTCAATATACAGTTGGCGATTCAGGCGGACTTTCTGCAAGCTCGTTTAGCGCAAGGGCACTGCCACCTCCACCGATCAGCAATTCTGCCGTTCGGAACTACATGGCCCCGCAGTCTGGGCAAACAAGCCTTGCTGCCTATGCCCAAAATGGAGTTGTTGGAAGCGGTATCCCCAGCGGACATGTGCATGTTCCTGAGTCGGCCTTTGAAAACCCGGTGCTGAACTCACAGTTCCAATCTGCTCCTCAGTACGCTCCGCAAGTCCAGCAACCGTACGAACAAATGCAGTTGCCGGGTCCACAACACGCCCAGCCAGCATACTCGACACCTTACGCCACGCCGGCACAGACAGGAACTAGCTCCTGCCCAGCCTGTAACTCTGGCAATTGTGCAACTCACGGAGTCAACGTCGGAAGCTCGCCGATGGTATCGCCTATCCCAAGCTACGGCTATGGTGCCACCGAAAACTGCTACAGCCAACCTGCGATGAGCTACGCTCCTTCGATCGTATCTCCCAGCCCTTGGATCTTTGGCGCAAGCGGATTGATTTTCAATCGCTTGGATGACCAGTACGTACGATTGACGACCAATACTGAGGATGGTGCAAACCCTTCGCCAGCACCCAATCCGTATGTTCAGAGTTTCCTAAGCACCTCCGATGCAAAGATGCAAGCAACGGGCGGTGTACAGTTCAATGCCGGACGCTACTTCTGCGATGGCCGCTACGCGATCATGGGGTCGTATTGGGGAATCTTCTCAAATCCTCAATCGGCAACCATCCTGGCGTCCGATCAAATCAATGGTAACCTTCGTTCGAACCTACCGCTTAATTTGCGAGGCCCCGGGGGCACATGGCAATACGGTATCGAAATGCCATCCCAGGCTGTTTACGACTGGTACGACGGGGCGTTCGCGCATCGAATCCTGCGCGATCAAGAATTCCATAGCGCCGAACTGAACTTCTTCTCATTTGCATTGGGCGGTGGTGCTCGACAGGCGTACCCGGCAACGGGTGGCAATTCTTGTGGCGGAGCCAACAACTGCGGTACTGGTACTGGTAACTGCGGTACTGGTAACTGCGGCGCACCGGTCGCTTGCAGCGGACCGACCGGTCCATGTGCTCCCTGGTACGGTGCTCAATGCAGTAAGCTCCGGCTCAATATGTACGGCGGTGTTCGATGGTTCCGATTCAGGGATTCCCTTGAGTATGCGTCCAGCGAAAACGATGCTGTCTTCAATGGTGGTGCCGATGATTTCTACTATCGCAACAACGTAACGAATGACCTGGTTGGTTTCCAACTTGGTTCGTTGGCAACTTGGTGCACCGGGACACGCCTCAACTTGTTCGGAGGTACGAACTTCGGTGTGTACGGCAACAATATCAATGCCACCACATTTGCAGGAACTGCCAACCAAACGGCAACGATCATGTCACCGAACACAGCTTTCGATGGTCGTCCATATGATTACAGCTCGAAGCTCTGCGATGTCGCGTTAATGGGTGAAGGAACATTGGGCGCAGGCCTCCGCATCAGTCGAGGTTGGACCGCAAACACTTCCTACCGACTTGTAGGAGTCAGTGGCGTTGCAACCGCGGTTGGTCAAATTCCACGTGACTTTGCTCGCGGCGATGAGATCACTCGAATCAACCACAACAACAGTCTGTTGTTGCATGGCATTTCCATTGGGGCGAACTACAACTTCTAGTTTGCTTGCAGTGCTCTTAGTGCTCTGTCCAGATTGAAAATGGGGGTAGCGGAACTCGCCAAGAGTTTCGGTGGTTAGGACTAATCCACGGGGAGTAACCTATTGAAGTCGCCGAAAGCCTACGCGGCTTCCGCTACGGAAGGACCCCAACTCTTAGGCTGGGAGAAGCACTAGACAGAACAATTCATCAAAGCCTCTCGGGAAACCGAGAGGCTTTTTTCGTCAAATGCGATTCAAGAATTGTCGACCGCTCGCCTTACCGCGGCTTGACTACGAGAGTGTTTTCTTGAAGGTTCACCACTTCCACCTCGGTATCTTCGTCGATCCAAGACCCTTGGCTAACGACGCTAAAAATGCGATCGCCAATCGATGCCTTTCCCGAAGGATTGCAGCGCGAAAGAGTCGTCCCATGCCAACCGATAAACGTCTTCAATTCGTCGGTAACATGCTCCATTTCCACCAAGTCTTTGTCCGTCTTGGGTGGTTGCAAGGCAAACCAACGGACCATGGGTAAATTGGCAAGCTGCTTGCGAAAGAGGATCGCCGCCGCAAACAACGATATCACAATCAATCCAAGCTGACCAATCCCTTGGGATGTCCTTTGCCATTGATACTCATTCGTTGGAATGACAAACGTTTGGCCAGCAAGAAGCAAGCCTGTGGCCAAAAGAATCAATCCTGTTACTCCGAAAACACCAAAACCCGGCAGAATGAATATCTCTGTCGCCAAGCACACGACCCCTGCCAAAATCAACAGGATCTCCAACCATTCTACGGTGCCTTGAAAAAGGTGAATCCAAAAAAACAGCAAGAAGCAAATCGCTGACAGAATTCCGGCAATGCCCATGCCCGGTGTACTTAACTCCGCACTCAGCGAAATGATCCCTACCACAAACAACAGCATAGATAGCCAACCCTGCCCTCCTAGCCATTCAACGAATTGCTCGGTCGCGTTTGTTCTCGTTTCGGCTGGGAGCTTGTCGATGCCGAATTTGTTCCCCACGGATTCCAACGAGACAGGATTGTCCGACGCTAGCCCCAGTGCAGAGGCTTGGTCAAACGACAATCCGCCATGGAAGCTCACCGCGGCTCCTTTTTTCCACATGGGTGCTACGGGGTCGTCAACTAACCACGTTGGCGTGTTCAATTGCTTTTGGCCATCGAATGAGTTGTATTCGAAAATCTCGAAGTCAGGGCAAATACAACCGAGTAGTTCGCCATCGGATCGACCTGCGGATTTAGCTAAGGCTTGAAGCTCGAGCTTCTGTTCATTGCAGAGAGCCGTGGAAATCGTGGCTTCGCCGGGGCCACCCAGTTTTGCATCCGGATGCATCAGGATCAAGTCGCTGCTTAACGGGATCAAAGCCGCATCGCCCCTCGCTGCACCTGTAACGTAACTAACCACCTCCGCTTTGTCTGTTGGAATGTCAGCCAAGAACTGGGCTAAGCGAATACTCTCGATTAAGTTGCCGCCAGGCGAATCCACTTCGACTAGGATTAGATTCGTCTCTGGCTTGGTAAGCCCTTCTTCGATCGCTCGAATGCATCGGGTGACCTGCCGATTTGAAATAATCCCCTTCAAATGAACTCGCGTCATCGTTCGTGGACCTGAAAAAACGGGTTTTTCCGACAGTGGCTTGGTCAGTTTCAACACTCTGGCCAACTGATCGCGATCGCTGGCTTCATAGGCCACCCATCGCCATTCGGTTCTGAGCTCTCTACCGGAATAAGCAGCCATTTGATTGGCCGGTACCAACTGCTTTTCGTCCAAAACATCGGCAGATCTTTTCTTTAAAGCGAGCTGTGGTGCCGTTGTGAATTCAATCACGTGCCCGACCATTTCGATTCGAATCAGCGATTCCAATGGGTCAATGAGCGATAGCACGGCAGCGGGCGGAAATCGACCTCGTCGAGCCGCCACGTCCAGATAGGCTTGGCGAACCGTCGTGTCGAGAACGGGTTCGTCGATTCCCGCATTGGCGATTTTCGCCAAACTGGCGATTGCAATCTCTTCGCAGCCCAAGGCGACAAGCACCGCATGACCACAGATCGATTTCGGTATGAAGGCCACGCTGCGAATGCGACTACCCCTCGGTCCGCTCAGCCATCTGGCCAGTTCCAAGGCTCGTACGAACTCGGTTCCTCGACCAATCGTTGTGCCCTCGACATCGGTCGTCGAATCCTGCGTCCCGACAAACTCCAAGACGACGACTGGGCGATCAGCCCCTGTGACTCGGTTGGCCACTCGGTCCAACGCTTCGATCAACTTTGACTCGTTGACTGCCGATAACGGAAATTCCACTGGAATCAGCGTCGCGACCGCGTTCTCATCGAGCCCTTGCAAATCCACCTTCGCTTGGAATCCGAACGAATTGGGTATCGCGACCGCCAGTACCAACATTGCTACGACGAGTATTTGTTGGATTCGCACGGAAATGCACATGGTTTGACTTTTTAGGGAACTCTGGGGAGCCAAATGCGTTTGGAGCCTAACTTCATTCGTCGCTCGCCGCCAAATCTTGATCTTAACACCATTCTAGCAGGCAGTACAAATAGTCCAGCATTGTTTAGGCGAGGGGCAGTTTGAAATCTACCGATATATCTACCGATATACTGTGTGGCACGCTCTGAGGTACGAAGGGCGTGGTGAATCGCTAGAGTCATTTGTCACACTTCCCACGCCCATCGCTAATCGCGCTAATCGCTTTGGGCGTGCCACACAGTCCCCACGCCCATCGCTTTGGGCGTGCCACACAGTGGCCTGGCCTGGTAGTTTTCTGTCTCCCGCTCGCCTCAACGACAACACTACCCCAGGCGGAATATGTCCGCGTACTTGGGCTCGAGCGACAAGAGCTGTGCCGCACGCTCGGACATCGCCGAAATGGTCAAAAAAGGATTGCACGCGATCGCCGTTGGAAAAATCGCCCCATCGCAAACATATAGACCTTCATGAACACGAAATTCCCCCGTCGCGGCATCGATATCGCCACCACAAACGGCGTCGTACACTTGACCTTTGGAATTGATCACGCCGCTTCGTGGATCGTCGCTCATCCCGCATCCTCCCAAGGGATGCACCGAGATCATCTTGTCGCCAAAGACTCTCAAGTATCTGTATTTGCCGCCGTGTCCATGCGCGAGGCGAGAAAACTCCTCGCGAATAAGCCGTCTATAGCCGCTGTCCAAAAGGCCAGGCCACGAAATAAACGCATTTCCGTTGTCTCCTAAAAACAGTTTGCCCTCTTGTCGATCGTGCCCCATCCCCAACATGACTTGCGTTTGATCGAGATCCAAGTCCTGCATTAAAAAACTCAAAGCGTTTGCGTAGGATCGTGCCGCTACCCCTTCTTGGATCAAGACACGGTCAAACAGATTTGGCCGGTCTGGATAAGTCACGTTGGTTTGAACGGTCGGCCCGATTCGTCGGCTTTGTGGATCTTGTGCGCTGAAGCCAGCGATATTGGTTGGGAAATCTGTTTTGCGCACAAAGCCAAGCGCGTCTCCATTGCCTGTCCAGTTGCAGCCTAACTGACGGGAGAAGTCGAGATGCTCACTTTGCGATCGCATTAGGATCTCTGAACTGCCGATGCTGCCAGCGCCGAGGACAACAACGCGAGCCGTCGTTGAGCCCTCTTGCTCCGTGTGCCGCCCTTTTTCATCTCGGTGAAAATGAATGAAATTCACCTTCCAAAAGTCACCACACTTTTCAATGTCGCGCACCTCGGTTTGGGTGAACATCATCGTCCCGTTTCGCCGAGCGATTGGGAGATAGTTCATGGCCAACGTGTTCTTTGCCCCCACATTGCAACCCGTCAAGCAGTCTCCGCAATCGATGCATTCTCGTTGGATCATCCCCTGGCGATTCAAAACCGGCAACGCGTGCCCTTGAAACGAACGCGTGATCGTTAGAGCCGCGGCTTCAAAGTGGCAACCGTAATCTCGCAAGCTTTCGGCAGCCAGTCGCTGTGCCTTCATTTTGCAAGTCCAATCGATAGGCTCGCTCCGTACTCCCAACTCGTATTCTGCTTGATCGTAGTAGGGGGACAAGTAGTCGATTTCGCGTAAAGCTTGAGGCCACTGAGTTTGCAAGAAAACTTCGCGATCCGGACGAAACGCAACGCTGGCATTAATTAGAGAAGATCCGCCGAGCCCGCTGCCACTGAGTACGGATATCTCGTCGCACTGGACAACGTTGAATAACCCCGTCGGATTGTTGAGGTCACGTTTATGGCGTCCGAACAGCTTTAGACGGGAGTTGTCGGTCACATCTTTGAGCACATCGGGAAAGGTTCCAGGAACCCATTCACGTCCCCGTTCGAGCATGACGATTCGCGAGCCTGGATGCATTTTCTCGCTCAGCCGTGCCGCGGTGATGGACGCCCCATAACCAGAACCAACCACCAGAACATCGAATTGCCATGGCTTGCCGTTGGGCGGCATACCAAAAAGACACCTCGGGTCCGAAGCCATCGTTCCCCCAAATGGCCGCATGTTGCGGGCGTAGTCGGCTTGGGCGGTCTCTTTGTAAATGGATGGCGGTGACGAACGACGCGCAAAAATGTCCGGCAACGAACCGAGCGACAGGTCTGCTTTGGCCGCTGGCGTCGAACCAGCCAAGCCTGCTGCAGCGATAGTTGCATTCTTGAGCAACTGTCGACGACTTAATTTTTGGACAGGTTTCTTGGGGTTCATCCCGAATTCCAACGTTGTAATGGAGCGCATCGAAAAACGGCGACGGCTTCGCGTTTCTCACATCGATTTATCGGCCCATACAATCGCTATCGGTTGCAAAACGGAATCGACGGTAGCGGTCGACGCAGGCCCCCCAGTTTGCCATACCAAAACTAACCAACCGTGGCGGTTGAATTCAGCTACAGTAGGATCATACCGGAAAACCAAAATGCTTGGTTCCATCCCACGAGCTACCATCCCAATCGATCACTCCCTTAAGCCATTGCTCAACGTCGTTTGAAAAAGCAGTCAACAAGACCTCTCCCTTTTCTTTGCTAGCCAAATGCGGCCAGCCGATATGGCCGATGCTACTGCGATCTTTGGTTGTCCATGCGCGACTGGCTGGACGGAAAGCATTTCCTGGTTCGATGATCGGAGCATTCTTGAAGTCGCCCACCAAATCGGGGCGAAGTTCCAAGACCATCGAAGTTTCCCATTCGCAAGCGTGTCCCATATCTCGCTGCTCGATCGTTGGATCCACTTTCCATGGTTCCGTTCCAAGCCCCCAATACGTAGCCAGCAAGAGCAATAGGTCCTTGCGGATGCGATTGCGTTGACGAACTTCAAACAAAGCCTGTTTGGCTGGGACGTCATTCCCGCCGTGCCCGTTGAGCAGCACAATCCTCTTGAATCCATAGGAAAGCAGGTTTTCCACCAAGTCGTTGAGCACATCCAAGTAGGTACGGCTCGAAGCCGAGAGGGTACCAAAGAAATCCAGATGGTGATCCGAGTTTCCTAGCCACAGCAACGGAGCCACTAGAATTTGCTTGCTTAGCGATTTTTCCACGCGTTCAACGATTTCGCCGAGCAATAAGCTATCTGTCCAAACCGGCAAGTGATCGCCATGTTGCTCGATGGCTGCTATTGGGATGACTACCGGTGTTGATCTGGAAATGGCACCAATTTTGGGAGAGCTAAGTTCTACAAGTTTCATGTTTGCGTTCGACTTTGGATTTTTTAGGATTCTAGCAGAAAGAAACCGCATTCTACGTTGTGTCTACGGGTAGTGAAGTTGACTTTACCATTGCGGCAAGCGCCTGCGGCTCTGTAAGGCGAGCAGCGAATGATAATCTACGACTGCTGATCAAGAATAGTCTGTAGAATCACGACCTGACGGTCGCACCACAAATCACTTTGCAGAACAGCCTATGCCAGCAAATCCGGAAACCCGCGAAAGCCTGATCCTGCGGTTGCCTTGCGCCAACGATGCGGACGCTTGGCAAGAGTTTGTCGATCTCTATGAGCCATTGGTACTTCGCTTTGCCCGCCGGCGAGGTTTGCAAGAAGCTGATGCTCGGGAGATCGCACAGAATGTTTTCATCTCGGTCGCCAAGGCTGTAGATCGCTGGCAACCGGATCGGGAGCGGGGGAAATTCCGTGCTTGGTTGTTTCGAATCGCTCGAAACCAGCTTATCAATTGGGTGGCCAAGCATTCGCGTGGTCGCGGTTCAGGTCGGACTTCCGAGTTCGACACCATGGCGCACGATGTTTCGCCAAATCAAGAGGCTTTGGAATTGGACTACCGCCGAGAGGTGTTTCGCTTGGCCGCAACACATGTTCGGGAATCCTTCAGCGAACAAAGCTGGGAGGCGTTCTGGAGGACAAGCGTTCTCGGGGAATCCATTGATTCGGTTGCGATGAGCTTAGAGATGACTCACGGCGCCATTTACATTGCTCGGAGCCGAATCACGGCTCGCATTAAGTTGCTCGTCGAGCAGTGGGAGCTCAACGATGCAGTCTAACGCAAATACCAACAAGCCTGCCACCAAACCGTGCGCGTTCCTGCATCTGAATGTGGTGCTACAAGCCCAGGAACAGAGTCCTCACTATTGGGAAGCCATCGCACACATTGAACGCTGCACGCATTGCCAATCACTTTTAGACGATAAAGCGACCCTGGAAATGCCTTGGTGGGGCGAGGCAAAGCAATCCTGGCTTGAAAGCGAGCTGCCTGCTGCAAAATCAAATTCGTCCTTGAGTTCCATCGCAATCGAAATTGCTTCGGAGATGCCGGAGGATTCGCAGGTCGAGTTTGAAACGGTCATGTTGTCGTTCCTAGACCCACCCAGCCACCCGGAATTGCTCGGTCGGTTAGGTCGCTACGAAGTGGAACGCGTTATTGGCACGGGGGGCATGGGAATTGTACTCAAAGCGCACGATACCGAGCTGCATCGCGTGGTTGCCATCAAGATTTTGGCGGCCCATCTGGCAAACAGTGCGTCAGCTCGAAAACGCTTTGCACGTGAGGCGCAAGCGGCCGCTGCCGTTCTCCACCCCAACGTCATCCCCATTTACAACGTCGAGTCCGAAGGAAAACTTCCCTACTTGGTGATGCAGTGTGTGTCTGGACTTTCATTGCAATCCAAGGTAGATCGATTTGGAATGTTGCCGCTGACCGACATGTTGCGAATCGCTAAGCAGACGGCTGCCGGCCTGGCTGCAGCTCACGATCAAGGATTGGTTCATCGCGATGTCAAGCCTGCCAATATTTTGTTGGAGGAAAACGTTGATCGTGTGATCCTGAGTGACTTTGGGTTAGCCCGAGCGGTTGACGATGCCTCACTTACAAGAACTGGGGTGGTGGCTGGTACGCCGCATTACATGTCACCTGAACAAGCTCGTGGCGACACGATTGACGTTCGAAGCGACCAGTTTAGTCTGGGCAGCGTCATGTACTTCATGTTGACTGGGCGACCACCTTTTCGTGCAACAAGCGCCATGGGTGTATTGCATCGCATTTGCAACGACGAGCACCGATCGATTGAACAGGTAAACGAAGATGTGCCACACGAAGTGGTGTTGCTGATCGATCGACTGTTGGCTAAAAACCCAACCAATCGATTTGACACGATGCATGGGGTTGAAACGGAAGTGGAACGGCTCCTAGCAGCCTTGCAAAGCGGTGGGCTTTCGTTGTTGAAGCGAAAAAAGAAGAAGGCAATAGCCATCGGGCCAGCCATGGGCGAATGGATAAAATGGCTTGTTGCCCTCGTTATAACAGCCTGTCTAGGCGCGATGGTAGCAACCCTCTCGATTTGGTTGCTCGTTCTACCCAACTATCGAGTACCGTTCAACAAACCGAGTAGAAATCGATCAGCTGAAGAACAATGGAGAAACGCGATCCGCGAGGACATGCAATTCCAACGAGAGGTCGATCAGATCGAGCGCGAGTTGTTTTGGCTACAACAATCCAAACCGATTCTGGTTGGCTCGCCGAACGACCAATTCGAACGCGATGTGCAAGGCATCGAATCCCGCATCAAGGAATTCGAATCGCAACGCTGAAAGGCACCACGAATTGCATTCAACCGTACTCGTACTCAATGAAATGATACTCCTACTCGATGAAGATGAGTTCGAGTACGAAAAGTTAAGGATGGTCAACGGCCCTGATACCGCGTCATGACTGCACACGCTAGAATGTCAGTCCAGCTTTGATGACGCATCCCCTTCCTTACCTATCCTCCGAGGTTTCTATGTCCCTATTATCCGATGTTTCAAGGCGTCGATTTCTTCAGCTTACTGCCGGCGGTTCCGTCGCGTGTACGCTTGCCGGTTCGTCGGTTCGAGCTAGAGCTCAAAACGACAAGGTCAACGTTGCGTTCGTCGGCGTTGGCGGACGTGGAGGAAGCAACTTGAGCACGCTTTACGATACCGGATCCGTCAACGTAGTTGGTATTTGCGACGTGAACAGCCAACACTTGGACAGGACTGCCGAACGACACAAGCGAGCACGGCGTTATACCGATTTTCGGCGGCTGATGGATGAACTGACCGACGTGGACGCGGTGGTTGTTAGCACGACTGAACATACGCATGCGTTTGCAACCTTACCGGCCTTGCAACTAAAGAAACATGTTTACTGCGAAAAGCCCTTAACACACAACATTGGTGAATCGCGACGCATCATGCAAGCGGCTGCGGAATCCAAAGTGGCGACCCAAATGGGCACTCAGATTCATGGGATGCCAAACTATCGACGTGTGGTCGAGTTGATCCAATCCAAAGCGATCGGAAATGTCAACGAAGCCCACGTGTGGACATCGCGAGCATGGGGGCTCCAAAGCAAACAAGATTCTGACGCGAATAAGGACATCGTCTTTGTCACCGACCGGCCTGCGGAGGCCATGACGCCGCCTGCCCACTTGGACTGGGACATGTGGATTGGCCCCGCGCCAATGCGACCGTATCACGACGTCTATTTTCCCGGTCCAAAATGGTATCGATGGTGGGACTTCGGGAGTGGAACCATGTCCGACCTGGGCAGTCACATGAATGATTTGCCCTTTTGGGCACTTAAGCTCGAGTCACCTAAGACGGTGGAAGCCATCGGTGACAAACCGCATCGCGAGATCGCGCCCGCTTCGATGACAGCCGTCTACGAATACGCTGCCCGTGGGGATTTACCCCCTTGCAAAGTGTCATGGTACCAAGGGACACACAAGCCTCAGATATGGAAGGACAAAGGTATCCCTCAGTGGAATTCCGGCATCCTGTTTGTCGGCGACAAGGGGATGGTTTTATCCGACTATGACAAACACTTGTTGTTACCGGAGGAAAAGTTCAAGGACTTTGTTCGTCCAGAGCAGTTTATTCCGAATTCGCCAGGGCAGCACGCGGAATGGCTCAATGCGATCCAAAACGGTACGCCGACGGGAAGCCCATTTAGCTATGCAGGCCTACTAACCATTGCCAACCATCTTGGCAACGTCGCGTTTCGATCGAACCAAAAACTGGAGTGGGACGCAAGCAAGCTTCTAGCAACCAATTGCCCGCATGCGGATGAGTTTATATCGCGAACCCCGCGGGCTGGCTGGTCGTTGGGCTGACCCCGTGGCGGACGCTGCTAGCGTCCGCGCCGCCCCCTAAAACTGCTATAAAGATCCGAGTCAACGGTAATTTTTTTTGGTTTTAGAAACTCCTCGAAAAAGGGCTTCCGACGCTAGCAGCGTCGGCCACGTTATGCGAGAAATGGTGACACGAGGTGGGGGAAACATGGGGAAACATGGGGACACGAGAAAGCGCCGGGATAAACCGGATTGGAGTTGGGAATGAGAGAGTCCTACAAAGAGGATTTAGCCAATCACTTTGGCCTCGAGTTGTACGCTGATGGCGGTAACGTCATGGGTGTAGCCACAACAG
>JBBRJI010000091.1:0-12706 GCA_038219625.1 Pirellulales bacterium
TCGTTTCCGCCAAAACTGCTTTCTCGAACTTCGATGATGTAGAGTCCATCGGCTGGCGCTATCATCGAACAAAGGCAATCCTGCTGTAGAATCACCGAGTCGTCGCTGGCCGTGATTTCGAAGCGTTTCGAATCGTAGATGGCGACGTATGGATCAAAGAAGTCGTTCAAGTACGAATGCCGGAGTCCTTCGAGCTCGACATTCATTTGCTGCCCTTGTTTTAGATCGACGGCGTAGTAGTCAACGTCTTCATTGAGAACCACTCCGTCGACGGTCGAATTAAACGCGATCACCTGGGCTTTCGGGAACTCACTGTTAGGCTCCGCCTCAGCCAAGGAAGGAAGGGCGGAGACGTTGAGCAACCGCATATTGCTGATTCCGGTGTGGGTCACGACCCGAAACGGATGAAGATCACATGCGGCCTCGGGCGTCGCGGTGATAGTCGCTTTGATGTTATTGTCATCAACTTTGGTAACGTTGGTTGCGGATAGGCCCGGCGTGTAGAAAAGCAATGCGTGGGCATCGCCAAGTCTCGCTCCGGAAATGGTTATTTCAACAGACGTTCCTCGCTGCAGTCCAACCAAGGACAACGAATTGGCTTCGGGCGCAGACCCCTTTACGGTTGCCACAGAAAGCAAAGCCAGGAACGCGGCGAACCAAGTGTTGCGCCGAAGAGTACTATTTGCGAACATTGCTGAGTGTTTCTATGCTAATTGGATTCAAATAACCCGTTACAACATTCTCGTTCCCAGGCTCTGCCTGGGAATAAAATGCTCCGGAGGCTCTGCCTCCCATTCCCGCCGGATGATGCAAACGGCAGGCCGAGCCTGCAGGACAGTGGGTTGCTAGGCGGAGCCTCGCAACCAGATTCTGGCGTTTTCGCCTGTTTTTGCTGTGCGTGAACAGGCAGGCAGCCTGTCCTACGATTTGCATTGGAGACGTTAGACCAAAATATCCTTGATCACTTTGCCGCCGTCGCATATTTCGATCGGGCGATCCCCGGGGGACATTAATTCTTTGTCTGCCACGATTCCGAGAAGATGGTACATCGTAGTAGCCAAATCCTCTGGCGAAACAGCATCGAATTCAGGCTCGGTTGCGGTTGCATCGGAGGCTCCGTAGACCAAGCCACCTTTGACTCCACCACCCGCCAACATCACGGAGAAAACCTTGGGCCAGTGATCACGTCCTGCATCGTTGTTGATTTTCGGGGTCCGTCCGAATTCGCTGCTGACCATGACCAATGTCTTGGCGAGCAATCCGCGCGAATCGAGATCCTCGATCAAAGCAGCCAAGGCTTGGTCTAGAGGCGGCATGTCGCGTCTCATCGCGCCAGCAATGCCTGCGTGCATATCCCAGCCGCCGTAGGTGACCGTCACGAATCGAACGCCGGACTCGACCAGTCGACGTGCCATGAGCAGGCGTTGGCCAGCCGTGTTTCGACCATATTTGTCGCGAAGGCCGTTGTCCTCGGCATCGATATTGAAGGCCTCGCGGGCTTTTTCGCTGCTGATTAGCGAATAAGCCCTTTGATAAAACGTGTCCATCGCAGCAATATTGTCCGACTTCTGCTTGTCTGCAAAATACGCGTTGACAGCGTCCAAAGCGGACCGGCGCCGTTCAAAACGAGCTGTATCCACGCCACCTCCTAAATTGAGGTCCTGAACTTTAAAACCCTTGTTCGCAGGATCGGCGCCAAGGCTGAACGGACCAAACGAAGAACTCAAATAGCCTGTCCCCGCAAACTCGTTCGGTGAATTTGGTACTGCTACGTACGGCGGCAGATTATTGCGAGGACCATACTCATGACTAACCACCGATCCGAAGCTTGGAAATACCAGTGCAGGCGACGGCTTGTAGCCAGTGAACATGTTGTGCGTGCCGCGTTCGTGAGCCGCTTCACCGTGCGTCATCGCCCGAAGAATGGTCAATTTGTCGGAGACGCCCGCTAATTTAGGAATGGTCTCCGCGAAAATTTCGCCAGTCTTGGTCTTGATCGGTTTGAGCTCTCCGCGATATTCCAGCGGACTGTAGGGTTTCGGATCGAATGACTCCTGATGTGCCATTCCACCAGGCAAAAAAATGTGGATAACACTTTCCGCCTTGGCCTCCATGAAATCGTATTTCTTTTGATCTGCCATCGCTTGACGGGATCGGAACAAATCTCCCATCGAAAGCCCCAAACCGCCAAGTGCCCCTACGGTCATAAAACCACGACGACCAAGCGGATTACCAAGACATCTCATGTTGAACTCCAAACGAGGAAATTTTTTTGAGTCAGATCAATCAGCCGATTGACTTCGAACGACAAAGTCTCCGTAACGAGAAAACTTTGTTAATAGGCGGGAAAGTTTCTGTCGGCGAGCCTGGAGCAGGTGTGCCGGGAGGGAATCACAAGTATAGTGCACCTGCGCAATGGATAGTACCCATCGCTCCACAAATCTCCTTAGTTTTCCCTCCCAAACGTCTTATTCCTTGTATGAAAAAAGAGACACATGTCCTCACTTAGAATCTTTGGACTGTCGTCAGGACGACACCTAGGTTCAGTCGAGAGCCTACCATTAAACTGTTCCGAAACCGGATGCTTCTTCCCAATTAACGGGAGAGCCTAAGCACAATGGACAAGAAAAAGGCTGCTATCGCGTTCATCTTGGTGATCGTCGTTCTGGACGTCCTTTCGCTCGGGCTCGTGATACCTGTATTAGCGAAACTCATTAAATCGCTTGTCGATGGCGACGAAGTCCTGGCATCGTGGTACATCGGATTATTTGGAACCATTTGGGCTTTGATGCAATTCATCTGCTCGCCGATCATGGGAGCTTTATCAGATCGGTTTGGCAGGCGTCCTGTTCTTTTGGTGTCTGCCTTTGGACTTGGGTTGGATTACATCCTGTTGGCCCTCGCGCCGAATCTTGGCTGGCTCATCGTAGGACGGGTTATCACGGGAATCACCGCAGCAAGCTTTTCTACGGCTCAAGCGTATCTCGCGGACATCACTACGCCGGAAAATCGGTCAGCGGCCTTTGGAATGTTTGGAGCGGCATTTGGACTGGGATTTGTTTTAGGGCCGGTCGCTGGAGGCTTGCTAAGCGATATAGATCTGAGACTACCGTTCTGGGTTTCCGCCGTATTGACGTTGGCCAACGCCATGTATGGTTTTTTCATCCTGCCGGAGTCCTTGCCGAAAGAGAAGCGTATGCCCTTTCGTTGGTCGCGTGCGAATCCACTAGGTTCATTGAAACTTCTCGCTTCCAAGACAGGGCTGTTGCCCATGGCTGCCATTCTGTTTTTGTACCAGCTATCTCACCAAGTCTTCCAAAGTGTCTTTGTCATTTATACGGACGAACGCTTTCAATGGTCAGGGCTGATGGTCGGTTCCGCATTGGCCACCGTGGGCATTTTGAATGTCATCGTACAAGGGGGATTGATCAGACCTGCCATCAAGAAATACGGAGAAAGAATTCTTGTCTTTGTTGGACTGCTCGGCGGAATCGTTGGCTTCACGTCCTATTCGATAGCCTGGACGGGACAGATATTCTTCGCTTGCACCCTCTTTTTCGCTTTGATGGGGTTCTTCAACGCTTCGCTCCAAGGGATCATGTCCAAACAATTGGAAACGAACGAACAAGGGCAACTCTCGGGTGCGAATAGCTCGCTCAATGGGATCGCAGGCATGATTGGCCCATACCTATTTACGACGGTTTTTGGCTGGACTATCGTACCGAATACCAGTACCTACTATCCTGGCGCCCCGTTTGCCTTGGCCGCAGCCATACTGACGGTCGCTCTTATCTTGGCCGTGATTGTTGTCCCGAGATCGACCGATCCTCGTGTGACACGTCCCTGAGTTGAGTAATCGTGTGGCACGTCCCTGAGGTTACGAAGGGCGTGGGAATCGTTAGTAACATTTGCCACACTTCCCACGCCCATCGCTAATCGCTCTGGGGCGTGCCACACGTTTCTATCGTGGCCACACGTATTTATCGTGGCCACACGTATTTATCGTGGCCACACGTTTTTGTTGTGGCATCACGCTTATTTTTGTGCGACTATACTTAACGCATCCCATCCCATGCCTCCTCCCTCCCTCAACATTAATTCTGCACCATGAATTCCCGACTATTCCTCGTTGCTTTCCTCTTGGCGTGGACGACTTCAACGACCTTGGCAGATGGTCCTACCGACAATCAAGCGAATTCGGTGCGACCCGTTCCCCCGCCTGGAATTGCGATCGATGACGAAGTGCGAGCCAATCTGCAAAAGGAACTAGGTACGCTCAAGGATCAAATTGCAGAACTTCGCAAATCCAAAAGCGCGATCATCCAACAATACCTTCCCGACGTCGAGATATTTGCAAGAGCGGTCGAACTGGCGCTCAACGAAGATGGATTCTTTGAGCCGAAGGATTCGGAACGTGCCAAACTTGTTTTGCAGGAGGGGCTTTCAAGGGCCTCGGCGCTTAAAGGGGAGGGAACGCCATGGAAGTTTTATTATGGATTGCCGCAACAAACCGTTCGTGGCTTTCGATCCAAGCTGGACGGCACTGTGCAACCTTATGGAGTTGTTCGATCGGGGTCGAACGACACGGACAAAGTCCCACGAGCCGATATCTGGTGTCGTGGTCGCAGTGAAAAAGGACTCGAGTTGCAGTTCATCGCCACACGCATGACCAACCCTGACCCAGCACCCGAGCCAGGCGTCATTATGATTCATCCCTTCGGTCGCTATTGCAATGCGAACAAACTTGCCGGCGAAGTCGACACGTTGGAGGTTCTCGAACATGCGGTGAAGGAATATAAGCTCGATCCAAAACGGGTTGTAATACGCGGATTTTCTATGGGTGGCGCGGCAGCATGGCATCTTGCCGTTCACTATCCAGATAAATGGCTTGCCGCAAATCCTGGTGCTGGATTCTCAGAGACGCCACAGTTTTTGAAAGTCTTTCAATCCGAAGAGCTGAAGCCGACGTGGTATGAGCAGAAGCTGTGGCAGATGTACGACTGTCCCGTTTGGGCTCGCAACCTGCGCATGCTACCGACCATCGCTTATAGCGGCGAAATCGACAAACAAAAACAAGCTGCCGATGTCATGGCAGAGGCTTGTTGGAATCTGCCGGAGAACGAACGCTTTGAATTGACGCACATCATCGCTCCCAAGACAGCACATAAAGTCGATCCAATTGCCCGCATCGAAATCGAAAGGCGATTGGCGATCCTCGATGGGTTGCGTTCGTCGGAACCACCAAAGCGTGTTTCCTTCACGACGACAACGCTCCAGTATAACCAAGCCCATTGGGTCACCATCAATGCGTTGGAAGAGCACTGGGTTCCGGCAACCGTTTTCGCCGAATGGGAAGGCGTTAAACCGATTACGCTCCAAGTTAGCAATGTTACCGATCTGAGTCTTAATCTGGATGCCAGCAGCATTCCTTTGAACGAATCAGCCATTCACGTCGTATTAGAAAACCTGTACGTCCGGGTTGCTAGGCGCTCCGATTTGTCGTGGGGCGTTCGATTTCGAAAAGTTGGTGGCAAATGGGGACAGGTATCGCCGATCGAACCACCTTCAACGGAACTCCGCAAAAAGCATGGATTGCAAGGCCCGATCGACGATGCGTTCATGGGGCCGTTTCTCTTCGTCAAGCCGACTGCGACTGGCCATCATCCAAGAGTGGATCAATGGGTCGAAGCGGAATTCAAGCGTGCGGTCCTCGAATGGCATCGGCAAATGCGAGGCGATGCCATTGTCAAATCCTCAGACCAACTCAAGCCCGAGGATATCGAAAACTACAACTTGATTCTCTGGGGCGATCCAAAAAGCAATCCGACCCTTGGGAAAATTGCGGACAAACTTCCGATACAATGGAATCGAGAGCAAGTGGTGATCGGTGACCGGAAGTTCGATGCGGCGAACCACGTCCCGGTGTTGATCTATCCAAACCCGTTGAATCCGCAGCGCTACGTAGTTCTCAACAGCGGCTTCACCTACCGAGAATACGACTACCTCAACAACGCGAGGCAGATCCCTAAGCTCCCCGATTGGGCTGTTGTCGACCTGTCCACGCCGCCTGATTCGAGATTTCCGGGCAAAATCGCGGAGGCCAATTTTTTTGACGAAAAATGGAGTATCAAGCCGCGGTAGGACGGGGTTGAGGGTTGAGGGTTGAGGGTGGATCGCGTAATTGTGCAGTTGGCCCGGCTACGCTTGTCTCACGAGAGACGAAGGACTCGCTCTAGTAATCGGCCGAACTGTGAGTTCTAATCCAGACCACCGTGCCAAACTTAATTAAGGAGCTTCTGTGTCCAACATTGAAATCGATATTCATTCCGTCCATCGTTGGCTGAAAACTGGCACGGATGATGATGGCAATGCCATCGCGCTGGTCGATTGTCGCGAGCCAAACGAATATGGGATCGCGAAAATCGACAAATCAATCTTGATGCCAATGGGGCAGTGGCCCCCATCGCCAGACGCACTTGTTTCACTCGACGACAAACGTGTTGTTGTCCACTGCCATCATGGTGGCAGATCGCTGCGAGTTGCTAACTGGTTCCGCCAAAACGGTCACCCGGAAGCCACGAGTATGGCTGGTGGAATCGACCAATGGAGTTTAGAAATCGACCCGAAAATCCCTAGGTATTAAAGCCGGCCATCACAATGATTCTATTCGCAAACCTCACTCGATGCGTTGCATTCGTCGTTTCCGTTTCGGTACCTTGTCTTTACACGCACTCGGACGATCTCAATTCGCCAACCGGCAACTCAAACCCACGCAGCATGAATCAGCCATCTCCAACCGGGAAACTTACGCAAAGCAAATCTGCTTGGTCGATTGCAATCCATGGTGGGGCCGGCGGTGAACCTGGGCGTTGGTCGGACAAACAGATTCAAGATCGCCTCAACGGTTTGAGAGCAGCGTTAAAGAAGGGGTCAGAGATGCTTGATAAATCGGCCGCTGCGGTCGATGTCGTTCAAGCTGTAGTGCAAATTCTTGAAGACAACCCGAATTTCAATGCGGGAAAAGGTTCCGTTCTCAATAGTGTCGGTGACGTTTCGATGGACGCGAGCATCATGGATGGATCGGATTTAAGTTGTGGTGCCGTGGCTGGCGTAACCATAGCCCGCAATCCGATCGAGCTTGCCCGTGCGGTGCGCGACAAGACACCTCATGTTTTTCTATGTGGTGGGCCAGCGGATCACTTCGCCAAGGAGATTGGATTGCGATTGGAGTCGCTTGATTATTTCAAAACACCAGAGCAAACCGAAAGTTGGGAAAAGTGGAATCAAAAGCAAGCCGCCAAGGGTGGTTCGACTTCCAAATTTGACCATGACACAGGTGACGATCGATTGTTCTATTTGGGGACGGTTGGCTGTGTGGTTCGCGACCAACAAGGAAATCTTGCAGCAGCCACCAGCACTGGCGGATTGCTCGGGAAAAAATATGGCCGAGTCGGTGACTCGCCTATCATCGGGGCTGGCACATACGCAAAGAATTCGACTTGCGCCGTGAGTTGCACAGGAGTCGGCGAACTTTACATCAAGCACCACATCGCGTCCGCGGTTTCATCGAGGATGG
Organism: Pirellulales bacterium; assembly: GCA_038219625.1. Classification (GTDB taxonomy): domain Bacteria; phylum Planctomycetota; class Planctomycetia; order Pirellulales; family Pirellulaceae; genus JBKCUI01. The sequence continues at coordinate 7,577 of JBBRJI010000091.1, forward strand.
AGTATTTGAATGAGTCGCTCCACGCGTCTGCGCAGGTGGCCATCCACACCACGTTGCCCACGGACTCAGGCGGCCTGATAGCGGTCGATGCGAGCGGAAACATCGAACTGCAATTCAACACTCCGATGATGGCTCGCGGCCAAGCCAAGAGTGACGGCACTTTTCAGGTTGGGTTGACGGATTTGGTTGACTGATAGGTTGGCGATGATTTTGTCCCGATACGCCATTGCGGCCTTATTGTTGCGGTCCAATTGTTGCGGTCCAATTTGTTGCGGTCCAATTGTTGCGGTCTTATTTGTTGCGGCCTTATTTGTTGCGGTCCTATTTGTTGCGGTCCAATTTGTTGCGTTTGTGGCTCTATTGTCCTTCGTCCTAAAGGGACTCAAGCCAATAGCCAGTTTTTTGTCCTTCGTCCCAAAGGGACTCAAGCCAATAGCCAGGGGCGTGAGCCCCTGGAACGCGTCACATCCATTCGTCCCAGCCGCAACGCGGCGACAGTTTTTCCAAGGAGTCTTGCTGTGGTGACGATGCGTCTCCGGAGCCCATTTAAAATGTTTCCGTAGGATTAACCTAGTCTGTTGGCCAATGCAGTTCGTAGCGTCAGTCCCAACGCGGCGGCATATCGCTGCAGAGTTAGAAAAGTTGGATTGTGGGTCTTGTCGTTTTCTAAGCGGGACAAGGCTGAGCGTTTCAGTCCGCAGCGGGCTTCGACATCTGCCAGGGACAATCCTAGCCGTTCTCGCTCCGCCCTTAATCCAGCCACGGTCTGATCCACATCGCGCCGCATGGCTGTCCATGCCTGCTTGGCTACTCGCCCTTCGCGCAGTATCCCTGCGCGCACCGTTTCGGTATCCAACCGCGCGCGATCGAGCCGCTGCTGTTCGTCGGGCGTTAATTGGCGATTGACTCGTTTGGCAACGCGTTTAGGCTTCATCATCGACTTCGTAAGCTGTTACGGGAATCAAAGTTTCGGAATCCAAAAACTCGAATACGCACGCCAGAAACTTTCCCGTGGAAGTTGGACCAAACACGATCGGTCGATTCGATGACCGGCTCTGCTTAAGTTCATTCGAATTCAATACGACCTCTTCGGATTCGTCCGGAGTCACTCCATGTCGAGCTATGTACTCCTCGATTTCTTCATTCCACAGAAAAAAGTAATGCGGCATAACTGTTCACTTTTACGGTTACACCAAAGTCGATGAAAATCCAGGTTAAATGAGGCCGCGTTCTTTCGAACGCGGAAATGTAGTATTCAAGTAAGCCCTCGCGAATGAATCTAAACTTCAATTTGGCCACTAAGGTGGAGGAAATTCGCTCTGGGCTATTGGCGCAAGCATTTTGAATTGCTGATTCGCTCGGATGAATTTGTAAAGCTCTCGCTAATTATTCTAAGAAGTTGCACAATTCCCTTGGCTTCGTCCGTCGACCTACGGAAAAGTCGACTTGGGCGCTGTTCGGAATCGTGCAAATCATTGAGCGGCTATCAATCAATCAATCAATCTGGCTGGCATGGGTGGGGTTCCGAAATCGCGACGCAGTTGGGCATCGTGCCGCAGTGCGACCAATTGGGTCTTGCGGTACTTTCGCAGGGATGCACTTGGCGGTCGGCTACGCCGTTGGTTTTTCGAAAGTTTGTGCACAAACAAGGAAAGAAAACACCGGAAGGGCAAATTTGCGAGGAGCTAGTTCAACGTGGTTTTTCGGAGCCGATCCGAATCGAGATTTGGATGTCCAGCAAGATGGTAGAACACCACCTAAAAGGCGATGTACTGAATCGTCGCCAAGGCAAACAGCAACCTCCATGTGCAACGTCCTGGGCGGCGACAATTGAATTCGCAAGTCCCCAGCAAGGACCAATCTGTCGTGGGTACGGAGGTCATTTTGGTTCTGGCATGATGCCATTCAATACATCGCCGAGATGGAAGACTTCCCCAGATCGTTTCTCGGGCGATTGCCATTTGATTTGAATCTCGCCTTGAGCAGCCACTTTGTTCGCAACGCAAGGTAAGTCAGCGATGATCGAATTAAACATGCCCATTCTTGCATTCCCCTTAAACTAGAGATCCAATTTATTGTACCTTAGCCCGCACCTGTCAGAACGACATACAGGCTCGCAGCGAATTTTGGTGAATAGGGTCAATGGCTCGCAATTCCGCTAAAGGTTTTCCCAGTCCGGTTGTCCGAACTTGGAAGATACCAACTCAATTCAATGGGTTTGAAGAGTGTAGCACGGCACTCCGTGCCGTTTTCCAGCTTTCCTAACCCTACCACCGTTCACCTGGTGCACTAACGACATGCAACCCAGCGAAGACGGTGACTCAGCATTTTGAAGCCGCTAAACTGAGTGCTTTACAAGTTCAGTCTCGCTTATTACGGAGCGGAGTAATTCCAGTTTGCGGTCACGGTACGGAGTTCCGTGCTACACTTTATTACGGTACGGAGTTCCGTGCTACACTAAGTTCCTCGCGAACTTTTGAGGCCCTTAACTATGTCCGAGGACGTTCCGCAGTTTGCTGCGTTTGACCCAGAGGTTGAAGTCGATGTTTCCGCCAGAAACCTGCCCCATTGGTTTCAGCCAGGCGTCGCTGTTTTTATTACCATGCGAACCCTCGACTCAATGCCTTGCGATGTCATCCAATTATGGGACAGACAACAGCGAGATTGGTTACTCCGCCAAGGATTCACGATCGAAGCAGACCATGAATTGCCGCAATGGAACCAATTGCCCGCGACCCTTCAGAATCCTTACCGTAAAATGCGTGATCGTCTTTTTCATTGGCATTTAGACGCCTGCCATGGGGCTTGCCATTTGCGCAATCGAGCATTGGCGGAATCTGTTTTGAATTCACTTTGGTATTTCAATGGTTCTCGTTACGAGATCGACTGCGCAATCGTAATGCCAAACCACGTGCACCTGATCGCGATGTTCTATCTGCCTACTACCTGCCGTGATCAATGTACGAGCTGGCAACGATTTACTGCAAAGGAAATCAATATTCGGCTCGGCCAAAAAGGGAGTTTTTGGCAAGGCGAACCGTTTGATCACCTCATTCGCAGCGCGGAACAGTTCATCTTTCTCCGCAACTACATTGCCCAAAACGGAGTCGCCGCTAAACTTCCACCGACCGACTATGTATTCCGGAAAGCATTGTAGAACGCCACCAGTGTAGAACGGCACCAGTGTAGAACGGCACCAGTGTAGAACGGCACTCCGTGCCGTTACGATAGACAGTGCAAATCACGGCACGGAGTGCCGTGCTACACTATGTTGCTCTTTGACAATCGGGTTGGTTTCTTTTTTTTCTTGCTTCTAGTCCAGGTTCGGACTAGTTTCAAAGCATGCGATCTACTTACATCATTTGTTACGACATCGCCGACGACAAGCGGCTTCGCAAAGTTTTTAAAACTATGAAAGCCTATGGCGATCATCTTCAGTACAGCGTTTTCGAATGCCAATTGTCCCCCAGCGACTTGATCCAGTGCCGGCAACGCTTGTCCGAAATCATCAATCACGCCCACGACCAAGTCCTATTTATCAATCTCGGTCCCTCTGAGGGACGGGGTGAACGGACCATCGCAGCCTTGGGCCAACCTTATAACCCAATCGATGCCGCTTGCATGATCGTATAGCCCATGATTACCACGTCGCAACCAACGGAACGTGACGATTCCGATTACTTGCCCGCCCGTATGCTCAACGAATTCGCCTATTGCCCGCGTCTGTTCTACCTCGAACATGTCGACGGCCTGTTCGCTCATAACGCGGACACGATCGAGGGAGTTGCCAAGCACACGCGGGTCGACAGTAGGACAACGGCGTTGCCAGCCAGCAAGCGATCTTCGGCAAGCTCGGACGTCGAGGATGAGGCGACTGAGGTGGAGGCGACCAAAAGGGAAATCGTGCACGCTCGCAGCGTGACGCTGTCGAGCGAACGCTACGGCGTGTTGGCCAAGCTCGATTTGGTTGAATCCGATGGAACGATCGCAACGCCGGTAGACTACAAACGCGGTTCCCCTAAAAGACTCGACGACGGTTCGCTCGGTGCGTGGGATCCGGAACGCGTGCAACTGTGCGTCCAAGCGTTAGTGCTTCGCGAAAACGGTTTTGAATGCGACGAGGGGGTTCTGTTCTTTTGGGAGACACGTCAGCGCGTGCGAATCGCAATCGATGCGGAGTTAATCCAATTGACCGAGTCTGTGATCGAGGGTGCACGGCAATTGCGGCAGTCGGATGTGGCTCCGCCGCCGCTGGTCGATAGTCCGAAATGCCCGCGTTGTTCGATGGTTGGAATTTGTTTGCCGGATGAGACCAGTTTTTGCCGACATTCACCTGCAGGCGATTCGCTGTTGCAACCGATGCTCTTCGATATCGGTCCGACCCGCCTGCGATCTGTTCCATTGGAATCGGAATTTCAAGCGACTCGTGTTCGGCAAATGGTAACCGCTCGAGATGAACGCAAGCCGCTATACTTGAACAGCCAAGGATTCTCGCTTGGCAAATCCGGCGAGGTACTGCAAGCCAAGGACAAGGGGAAATTGGTTCAAGAGTTCCGTCTCCATGATGTTTCGCAAGTGAACGTCATGGGCAACATTCAAGTCACGACGCAGGCGATTCACTCGTTGCTTCAAGCGGAGGTGCCGCTCGTGTATTTCAGTTATGGCGGTTGGTTTCATGGGATGACGCAGGGTGTTGGGTTGAAGAACATCATGTGGCGACGCGAGCAGTTCCGGGCGGCGGATCGGCCTGAGTTTTGTTTGCGGCTCGCTCGCAGTTTGGTATCGGCCAAGATTCAGAATCAGCGAACATTATTGATGCGAAACCACATCGAGCCACCGTCGAAAGCGATTCAGTTCATCAAGACGTTGAAGTGGGAGTCGGAGCGAGCGGAGTCGTTAGCGTCATTGCTGGGAATAGAGGGGCTTGCCGCTCGAATTTACTTTGAGCATTTTGGCGGGATGATCAAGGTGGATCGGGATGAAGCGGTACAACGCAGGCCGCTTGAGGGAAGCAGTGGCGAGGCTAGTGAGGGGTGGTTACGATTTGATTTTGAGGGGCGGAATCGAAGACCGCCGCCAGATCCGGTGAATGCTTTGTTGTCGTTGGGCTATAGTTTGCTGTCGAAGGAT
>JBBRJI010000092.1:0-12694 GCA_038219625.1 Pirellulales bacterium
GCCCTCGTCCAGCAATTGTCCGATCCGTTCGCGGGCGGAAACGTACATGTGGTACTTGCACTTAGGGCAGACATTTAGATTGCGTTCCACTTCTTTGCGATAGATCGAATCGCCGCAGCCAGGGCATTTGATCCACAGCCCCTCCGGTACGCCTCGCTTGGCGGCTGTCGGCACGGCATCTGGCGTGTTCGGCAATTCTACTGTGGACATTCGATCTGCTTTCTTATTGGGAAACAAAAGGATCTACCGCAACTGGTACCCGGCAAGCGGGCACCAGGTGGGCACCGATGGTATCGTGCGTATCGGAATCGATCATCTCCCAGGAGCCGTTATCGCACTCCGACTTCCAAAGGTCCCCAAGGTCGGTTTCCTTTAATTTGGCCGCGATCAAGCTTGCCAGCGGTTCCGGAATGACCACTGCAATGGTCTCGTTGGCATGCTTCTTGCAAAGCTTGGCGATCAACTTTTCTACGCGTGCCTCGGCTTCAGCGACAGTCTCACCGCCAGGAGGGCAAAACGAACGCGGGTTTTCTTGAAGCTGTTTGAAGAGTCGAGGTTGCTGCCTCTTGAGCTCATCAATCAATTTACCCTGCCATAGCCCATGGTCTAAATTGCGAAAGCAATCGCAAACCTTCCACTTGGCACGTGTTTGCTCGGCTATTTCTCTCGCGGTACTTTGGGCCGATTCACATGGACCACAGTATACGGTCGAAATCGGAAGCTTGGCAATTTCGATCGCAATGCGATGAACTTGTTCCACCCCAGCTGCAGAGAGCGGCATATCGAGACTACCTTTGATTCGCTCTTGCTCGTCAAAAAGGGTCGATCCAGGACGCACGACAACTACATTACACATAAACAATTGTCCGAAGAGGAATCAAATCGATGACGCATTTGGCATCACCTTGAAGGTTGCATTTCACGACGCAATCGGGTCATCGCCTGGCAGTAATCCGCCTGGCGAAAGATTGCAGAACCCACGACAAGCAGGTCCGCTCCATGGGCCGTGCACTGGCCAACGGTTGTTTCATTCACGCCGCCATCTACCTCCAAAAGGAGATCGGCACCGTGCATTTTTCGAAGTTCAGACAGACGGTTCAATGCGATCGGATTGAACGACTGCCCGCCAAATCCAGCTTCGACACTCATAACAAGCACCAAATCGCATTCGCCGACGAAGGGCAAAAGAAGCCCCATGTCGGTCGACGGATTGATTGCCAACCCAGCCGCAACCCCTTGCGAACGAATTTTTGCCAGTAAATCCGTCGGGGCCGGCGACGCCTCGATATGAAACGTAATCAAATCCGCACCGGAGTCCACGAATTGCGGTGCGTAAATATTTGGTTCTCGAATCATCAAATGCACATCAAGCATCAGATCCGTGACCTTGCGTATGGCCGACACAATGGGCATGCCATAACTCATGTTGGGAACGAAATTCCCGTCCATCACATCCAGGTGCAAACACTCAACCCCAGCCTCCTCCAACGAATGCACTTCCTTTTCCAAATTGGCGAAATCGCACAACAAAAGGGAGGGCAGGATCGTAGGACGAACGCTACGCATCGTAGCAATTGTCTTTTGGACTCGAGTACTAGGCTCGGACATGGATGGAAATAAGGGTGGACAAAGAACTGGTCTGTCTAAAATGAAGGCAAACCACTTTCGAGTACTCCTTAACATAGGTACTGTTGGGTGCTTTCGACAAGAGCCAATACACATAACTCGCGAAGGATGCATTTTTCCGCACGCCGATAATCGGGAGTCCCCCCTTTCCGAAATTCGAGGGCAAGTTATCACCGTGAGGAGCATAAAGTTAAAGATTCGTACTTTAATGGCTCTTAATGGATGATTCTTGCTTTCTATTCGTTTCCGGAATCGCTCCGACGTTATCTTGGGTCGAAAGGAAGTGACAGGAAATTGACCATGGAGATTATAATTCACTGCTCGGCAGGCGGAGTCTGCTACCGAATCGCAACGGCGACAGCTCGGCAGGACCCTCCCCCATCCGTTATTTTCAAGCGATTGACATTGCAAAGAGCTACTCGAAAGATTGAACGCATGAGCGAAACAGTTCAACTAGACCCATCACGCCATTCACTTCAACTACGTCCATCTCGACCATCTCGACCACGCCCATCGCTGTCGCTCTCGGGCGTGCCACACGTTTTTTGCAGCCTGTGGAAGAACACAACTTCGCCCATGCTGAAGGCTTGTCTATTACTCATCGCTCTACTGAATCTCGATCGCAGTTTCGGTTCCGAGCCAGCCATCGATTTTCGCAGACAAATTCAGCCAATTCTCTCAGAGCATTGCAACCTGTGTCACGGGGCTGACGAATCCGCGAGGCAGGGGGCCTTGCGACTTGACGTGGATTCTTTAGCGTACAAGGGAGGAGAATCCGGTAGTCCAGCGATTTCACCCGGCCAATCTTCTGCAAGCCAGATCATCCAGCGTGTCGCGTCGCTGGATCCAGATATTGTCATGCCACCGCCACATGCAAAAAAACCGGTGAGCGAAGCGCAAGTGAAACTGCTCCGTCAATGGATCGATGAAGGTGCGAAATACGAATCCCACTGGGCCTTTGCTCCCCCGATCAAAAAACCATTGCCGACTGAAACGACAAACCCAATCGACTCTTTCGTACGAGATCGTCTCAAACGAGACGGATTTTCGCCTGCCAAGCGTGCATCCACCGAAACACTCGCCAGACGCATTCACCTAGATGCCGTAGGCATCCCGCCAACGCCATCTGCTCTGGCGGCGTTCGAACAGTCGCCAATCGAAAGCAGGATCGACGAACTTTTGGCAAGTGAACACTTTGGCGAAAAATGGGCAAGGCACTGGCTGGATGTCGCTCGCTATTCTGACACGAACGGTTACGAAAAGGATTTGCGACGAGATCAATGGGCTTGGCGTGACTGGGTCATTCAGGCGTTGAATCGTGATCTGCCTTACGATCAGTTCATTATCGAACAAATTGCGGGCGACCTGCTTCCGAATGCAACACAAGATCAGAGGGTTGCCACCGGCTTCCTGCGCAACAGCATGATCAACGAGGAGGGGGCCATTGTTCCTGAGCAATTCCGCATGGCGGAGATGTTTGACCGCATCGATTGTGTCGGCAAAGCAGTGCTTGGATTGACTGCGCAATGCGCTCAATGCCACACCCACAAATTCGATCCGATGACTCACGATGAGTACTACGGTATGTTCGCGTTCTTGAACAATTGCTACGAAGCGCAGTCGCCCGTCTACACATCCGAGCAACTGCGAGTCGTTCGCTCGATTCACGAGTCGATTGCTGGGATTGAAAAGCAAATCGAGCAAAGTGTACCAGCTTGGGAGTCGGAACTAAAGGCATATCAAGACTCGATCCTTGGAAGCCAACCTATCTGGACGACGATTGAATTCGACGATTTGAACAGCGTCAGTGGACTGAACCATCCGGCACCGCAGACCGACGGGTCGATCTTGCTAACGGGCCATTCGAGCTCCGAGGTGTTCATGATCGGATCGCCTGACCTCATTGGTGTCACCGGGTTTCGATTGGAGATCTTGAACCATGGCGATCTACCGCTACGGGGCTCCGGCCGCAGCCCAAATGGTTCGTGGCAAATCCACTCGATCGAGCTCAAGGTTCAAAAGCCGGGAAGCCAGGAGTGGGAGAAGCGAAAGGTTGCCAACGTTACGGCTGACTTTTCCTCGGTGGAAACCAAGGACACGGATGGAAAAAAAGCCTTCGGTCCGGTTTCTTACTTGTTCGATGACAAGCCCGAAACGTTTTGGACGTCCGATCGGGGCAAGGGACAACGAAACCAGCCGTCGGTTGCCGTTGCTGCCTTCGACAAGCCGCTTTCGATGCCGGAAGGTTCTCGATTTAAAGTGGAAATTCATATGGCGGATAACGTCGGTTGTTGCCGAATGAGTTTGACGAAATCGGAACATCCAGTTGCACCCAAGTGCGATCATGCAGCTGTCTTGGCTATGTCCATCAACGAGAGTGAGCGAACCGAGTCCGATCGCCATGCGGTGTTTGCCGGTTGGAGGAAATCAAAACCGGAGCTTCAAATGCTCAATGCGGAGATCGATCAGCAATGGGATCGATTGCCGGAGCATGCAACCACCGTTTTGCATTTGGCCGAACGGGAACCGTCTGCCGCTCGCCCAACTCAGTTGCTCGATCGAGGAGAATGGGACCGTCCCAAGCAACCGGTTTCGCCCCATGCGCCTAAAGCATTGCATCCGATGCTTGAGATGCCGAACGTGCCAGCTCGATTGGCGTTTGCGCGATGGCTGGTCGATCGTCGTTCGCCGCTGGCAGCCCGCGTCGCCGTCAATCGCATTTGGCAATCGATCTTCGGCGATGGGCTGGTGGAAACGTCGGAAGATTTTGGGACACGCACGGCCGTACCTGAATACTCAGATCTGCTCGATTACTTAGCGGTCGAGTTCATGGAGCACGGTTGGAGCCAGAAGCATTTGGTCAAAATGATCCTATTGAGTGAGACCTACCAGCAGAGTTCCGTTTTTCGAAAAGAACTTCATGACCTGGATCCCAAGAATCGGCTCTTAGGACGCGGCCCGAGATTTCGAGTCGAAGCGGAAGTTGTCCGAGACATTGCGCTTGCCGCATCGGGTTTATTGTCAAATAAGCTTGGAGGGCCGAGTGTTATTCCGCCTGTTCCTCAGAATGTCTTGAATTACAACTACGTCGTGCCTGGTTATTGGACTCCTGCGACTGGGCCTGACCGTTATCGCCGGGCTGTTTACGTCTTTCGAAAGCGTTCGATGCCGGATCCCGTGATGGCGAGTTTCGATTCGCCCAATGGCGATGTCGCATGCGCTCGCCGAGTTCGGTCCAATACTCCGCTGGCTGCGTTAGCTGGCTTGAACGAAACGGTCTTCGTCGAAGCGGCGCAGGCTATGGCTTTGCGCGTGCTACGCGAAGGAGGCAAAGATGACGCCTCAAGAACCGACTACGCTTTCCTTTTGTGCACAAGTCGCAAACCCAAACCAAGCGAACGACTGGCGATAGAGACGCTGTTGGGTGAGCATCGCAAAAGATTAGCGGAGGGATGGCTTAATCCGCGAGAAATAGCCACGGGTGATTCGGCAAAACTGCCAGTGTTACCCGAGGGGGTCAATCCGCAGGATGCGGCGGCTTGGACCATTGTTTCGCGTGTGCTGCTCAATTGTGACGAAACCATTTCAAAGAATTAACTAGGATGAATCCAGGCATGATTAACTTCGACTTATTGAGAAGGGTCGATCGAACCAAACGGCGCTGGTTCTTCGGCCAGTGCGGGGTTGGCTTGGCTGGCATGGCCGCGTGCTCCTTTTTGGGGAAGGAGGCACAGTCAGCCAACAACGTGGCTGATGATGCGACTCCGCTGGCACCAAGGCTACCGCATTTTCCAGCCAAAGCCAAGCGTGTGATTTACATGTTTCAGGCTGGTGCTCCAAGCCATTTGGAGTTGTTTGACAACAAGCCCGAGTTAACTAAGAGCGATGGCAAGTTACCACCGAAGGAGTTACTGGCCGGATACCGTGCGGCGTTTATCAACCCGAATTCGGCTTTGTTGGGGCCTAAGTTCAAATTCGAAAAGCATGGACAATGTGACATGGAACTGAGCGAAGTACTACCCTACACCGCTAAGATTGCCGACGAGATTTGCTTGGTTCGGTCGATGCAAACCGATGCCGTCAATCACGCCCCCGCGCAGATCATGATGAACACTGGTTCGCAGTTGTTCGGTCGTCCGAGTTTTGGTTCGTGGTCGTTGTACGGATTGGGGAGCGAATGCGAGGAGTTGCCTGGTTTTGTAGTCTTAACCAGCGCCAAAGGAACAAGCGGTGGCGCTAGCAACTATGGGTCTGGTTTTCTCCCTGCCTTGTATGGAGGAACACCGTTGCGAAGCGGTGGCGACGCCGTGTTGTACCTTTCGAACCCCAAGGGGATCGATGCAACGGCACAGCGATCCTCGCTGGATACGATCAACCAATTGAACACTTTGTCCAGCCAGGAAATTGGAGATCCGGACATTGCGGCGAGAATCCACAGTTATGAAATGGCGTACCGATTGCAGACCAGCGCGCCGGAACTGATGGATTTAAGCAAGGAATCGAAAGACACGTTAGAACGCTACGGTATTAAGGACCCAAATGAATCGTCCTATGCAAGAAACTGCCTGCTCGCGCGGCGTCTGGCAGAACGAGGTGTTCGATTTGTGCAGTTGTTCCATGAAGTTTGGGACCAGCATGGTGGATTAACAGCCGGGGTCAAAGCCAATGCATTGGAGACCGATCGAGCGAGTGCGGCACTCGTGCAAGATCTAAAGGACCGCGGGCTTTTGGATGACACCTTGGTGATATGGGGTGGCGAGTTTGGTAGAACACCGATGGTGCAGGGAGGGAATGACGGGCGCGACCATCACAATCGGTGCTTTAGTATGTGGTTCGCTGGCGGCGGTTTCAAACGAGGCTTCGTTCACGGCCAAACCGATGACTTCGGATTCAACGTGGTCGCGGATCCAGTGCACGTCCATGATTTGAATGCGACCTTGCTCCATCTGTTGGGCTTCGATCACACACGCTTAGTATTCCGGTCCCAGGGACGTGACTTTAGGCTGACGGATGTCCATGGAACCGTGCAGAAGGGACTTCTCGTTTAATCGTTGTCGAATTTGTCATTCAACTGCTGATGGATGGCTTCAATGGCACGTTTGAGCTGGTGCCATTGAACAAACGCCATGTGGGTGTCGATGATTTCGCAGTCGTTGCGATCGAAGCCTTGTTCACTGATTTGGATGGAATCGTCCAAGGCGAACATTCCAACGTCGGCATTTTCGTCCCCATCGTAGAGAACCTCGTCGCTTACGGGTGCAACTTGTTCCATGACACGATTCACAATCCATACCGCCGCACATTCGGAATCATAGCAATCCACAATTCCTCGAATTGATCCACTTTGAACATAGAACTTGGCCATTTGTACTACCCCTTTTGGTCTGCGAACTGGACGGTCATAAAAGTCCACAACCATTTCGCAAGCCTGGTATCGTATCGGCAAGTGCTGTGGCTGAGACAATCGTTGTATCGCCGATGCGTTTGACACGACCGGTCACGCTGAACGGGTTTTTTGGTTAGTCAGGGGAATATTTTCGAGAAAAGCGGAGTTCCTGGGCTTGGAATTCTGTCGGATTCTTGAGTTTGCCGGTGCGCAGCCTCTATACTGTTACTTGAACGGAATTCAGTCGGTTCGGTCCAATCGTGGCAGTCTGTTTTTGCGGCACAGCAAAGCGAACGGTCACGGTAGTATTGGACTTTAGATAAAGTCACATTGGTTGTTTCGAGGAATCACCGCCCATTATGAGCCTATCCCAAACAAAGAACCGTATCGCTATCCCAGCGTCGTTGGTTTCCCAGCTCGATGAATTTCGAAAGCATGTTTGGACCGTAAAGATGCTGGAGGCAGCGGGCATCGCGTTGGTCTCGATCTTTTTTGGGGTGCTTTGTGTATTTGCATTGGACCGGGTTTTCGATTCGCCCGCGTGGATTCGGGCAACGGTATTGCTATTAGCAACGGTCGGTGTCGCGTCGATTCCCTTTTGGTTCCAAAAATGGGTCGTTCGTGTTCGCTCAGCGGAATCGGTAGCCAAGCTTCTGGGCAAACGCATGCCTGCTGTCGGAGACGCTTTGCTGGGCGCCATTGAGCTCTCACACAGTGACTCGGAACAGTCGAGATCTCCTGCGCTATGCAAAGCGGCTTTAGTCCAAGTCGCAGAGGATTCTGCCAAAAGGAATTTCTTGGCAGCCACCCCTTCGTCGCGTCATCGGGCATGGGGATCGCTTGCGGCTACTGGGCTAGCCCTCCTAACAGGTTTATGGATTCTTTTTCCGGCGGCCATTTCGAACGCATGGGCTCGATTCGCGTCTCCGTTAGGAAACATACAACGATATACCTTTGCAGCCATAGAACCGCTTCCGAAGAAAGTGATCGTACCGCATGGTGAGTCTTTCCCGATTTCCATCAAGTTGGCATCGGGATCGGCCTGGACCCCGAGCAAGGCGACGGCCACCATCAGTGGCCAAGCCGAGCTGGAATCGAAGTTGCTCGATAGAGAGTATGCATTTGAGTTTCCTCCCCAAATCGAATCCGGAACGCTGTCTCTCTCGATCGGCGATGCTACCCCTAGCTTGGAAATTGAGCCCAAATTGCGTCCTGAACTGGAACGCATTCAAGCTAGTATCGAGCTCCCGAAATACTTGCAGCGGGACCAACTTCTCACAAAAGATGTTCGAGGAGGTGGATTGTCTGTGGTTATGGGATCAGGAGTTTCGTTTGAAGCCAGAGCAACACGCAGTTTGGTATCTGCAAAAGTTAATGGAAACGGGATTTCCGTACACGACCATTCCTTCCAGCCACAGCGAGAAGTGATGGAGGAATCCCAAAAGATTGAATTCGATTGGACGGATACTTACGGTCTATCCGCGAAGTCACCGTTTTCCGTCAATGTAACTGTGCGCAACGACGAATCGCCTGCCGTCTTTTCGGATGGGTTGGCGCGATCGCGGGTCGTGCTAGATTCGGAGCAATTGCAATTCACGGTTCGTTCCGTCGACGACTTCGGCGTAAAGCACATCGGAATGGAGTGGAAAACGGCCGAGGGTTTCCTGGGAACAGCCCCGATTCGAGGTGAACTGATGCTTTCGGCCGGAAATCCAACGGCGGAGACATTGGATGCGATGGCAACCTTCCAAGCGACGTCGCTCAAGATACCGGCACAGCCTCTTGAATTGCGAATGTTTGTCGAAGACTATTTGCCGGACCGTGGTCGCGTTTATTCTTCGCCTCACTTGTTGTATGTCTTGACTCCGAGTGATCACGCCATTTGGGTTCTAGAGCAATTGAGCAAATGGCAACGGGAATCGCTGGAAGTCCGCGACCGTGAACTGCAACTCCTGGATACCAACCGAAAGATTCGCGATTTGTCGGAAGACGAGCTAAACAAAGAAGACACACGTCGCAAGATTGAGCAGCAGGCTTCTGCGGAACAAGCCAACGGGCGTCGTCTAAAGAACTTGACCGGTCGTGGCGAAGAATTGCTTCGGCAAGCGGCGCGCAATTCCGAGATCGGAGTTGGGCACTTGGAAAAATGGGCTGAGATGCATCAGATTTTGAAAGACATAGCGGCCAATCGGATGCCATCCGTTGCGGATCTTCTCAAACAAGCCAAAGACGAAAAGAGAATCGCCAAGTCGAGCACCGGACAGCAATCCAAATCGGGCCCGACCGTCGGGCAAAGCAAGGATTCGGCTACCAATCCAGGTGGTGCGGCCAAGACTGAGCCGCAGCCGCCCAAACCACCAGTTCCAACCATCGCGGATCGTGAATCGTCGCAGCAGCCTCCGATTCCTGTGGAAGACCCCAGTCAAGCTTCCAAGAAGGCAGGTGCTCCGCCCCCGTTGCGATTGCCTTCGACGACAGTAATGGGGAAACCTCAACCTAAGAAACCCGGCGAAGAAGAGGAAGCCCCTCCGGCCGAAGAGAACAAGGTTGAGGAAGCCGTTCGCAAGCAGGAAGAGTTGCTTGCGGAATTCGACAAAGTTGCCGAAGAGCTAAATAACCTTATGGCGAATCTTGAGGGGAGCACACTGGTAAAACGACTGAAAGCCGCATCGCGTGAGCAAATGCAAATTGCCGACGCAACTTCCGGCGAAATCAACGAGGCATTTGGTTCGAGCCTCAAGCGACTTAAGAACGATCAGCAAGTACGAATCAAGCAGCTCAAAACGCGTGAAGAGGGAGCGTTGAACAACGTTGGACTGATCATCGATGACCTGGAAGCGTTTCATGAACGACGGCCATTGGTCAAATTCCAGAGTGTGCTGGATGAAATGAAGAAAGAAGATGTCCTTGGCGGAATCCGACTCTTGTCCAACCGACTATTGGAGTCACAGGGTATTGCCATCGCGGAGGCGGAATACTGGTCGGACACGATGGATCGTTGGGCCGAAGATCTTGTCGACCCAGCATGCAAGGGGGAATGCAAGGGGAGCAAATCCAAGAGTTCTTTGCCTCCGTCCATTATCCTTGAAGTGATGAAGATTCTCGAGGAAGAAATCAATTTGCGTGAGCGGACTCGCGTTGCAGAACAGGCCAAGCCCGTCGCTGACAACGAAAAATACTTGGACATGGTTGACGAACTGGCGACAACGCAGATCAGTTTGCAGGAGAGAATAGTTGCCGTTTGCAAGAAGATTGAGGAGTTGCCAGATGCGGAAAGCGAATTTGGAAAAGAGATCGCTTTGATGAACGAAGTCGACCGCGCCATGGTTGATGCAGCCGAGATCCTTGATCGCCCCGATACTACGAAGATCGCGATTGCGGCGGAAACCGAAGTCATCGAATTGTTGCTCAAGAGCAAACGCATCAATCCGAAAAGCGGTGGAGGTGGCGGTGCGGATCCAGGTGGAGGTGGTGGGGGCGACACGCAGGACGCAGCCATCGCGTTGCTAGGCCCTGGGATCAATGAAAAGGAAGCACGCGAAGATCACGGCGTCCAGCAATCGACCGGAACGTCTGGTTCTTCTTTTCCGGAAGAATATCGACAAGGATTGGACGAGTATTTTCAGAGGCTTGAGCGCAAGGCATTGCCGTGAGTCGTTGTTGCAAGTGTAGCACGGCACTCCGTGCCGTGATTTGCCATGCCGTGATTTGCCGTGCCATAATTTGCCGCGCCGTGATTTGCCGTGCCGTGATTCTCGACACGGAGTGTCGAGCTACACTTGGCACGTGCCGTGCCATTTTTTGTTTTACGGCCGGAGTAGCAACCCTTTTTGCGGATCCCGGAGATCTCCACGCTCAGCAAGAGTTGAGAGTGCCGGCTCAGCAAGCGTTGGGACTGAGGGTTCAAGATGTCTTGATTCAAGATGTTGAGGTTCTCGGGCTGCAACCCGGATTTGTCGCTCAACCCGCCAATTCAAAACCTCAATTGCTGAATCAAATGCGAGGTCTAATTCAAAACGAATTGTCCATAGTTAGCGAACTGTGCGATTTGGACCAAAAGCAGCAGCAGACACTAGTCGACTTAGCCGAGAGTGAGTGGAAGGTCAAAACAAATACTTCCATCATCAAAAGAGTTCAAGAGCAAGTTTTCGGAACGGTCGATCTCGATGGACTAGCCGAACGGGTCGTTCGTTCTTGGGTGGGTGCGGTCGTCAACGCCGATCAATTAGACAAATACGACAAGGAACTTGCAGACAGAATGAAATGGCGGCAAAAAGCGGTGGTTAGCAAAATCTTGGATATGCTCGAAGTCAAATTGAATTTGAGCGGCATTCAGATGTTGCAGATCGAGGAAGTATTGAATGAAAAATGGAAGGACCGTTTTTATCATTCTCTGGAAGCCACCTTTGATAACGCTTCACTGCTGCCTGACATTCGTCCTAGCTGGATATCTCCCTTTCTTTCGGATTCGCAACGAGCGGCATTGGTTACTCGGGAGCCACAGACAAGATTCGGAACAGTTCCAACGTTGAAGGATTCCCCTTCTTTGTCCGTTGAGCGTCGTTTTATGGTGGGGAATACAACGAGTTCCGACTCGATTGAAATAGAGCCGGTTTCGAAAAAGGCGATCGAAAAGGATGCCGCAAAAGTCATTGAAGACATCCTAAAGAAGGCACAAGCGGAAGAAGAAGAAGCAGGAGCTGCGGATGCCAAGAAGCCTTAATACGACTCTTCTTTCCAACATGCTCCGGTCGTCTGCAACTTGCCGTTGGAGGTGGATTGCAAAATGCCTTCTGGTTTTTTGCTGGCTTGAGTTCGGGTTGCCGCCAAAACCATCCGTTGCACAGGGGGGCGCAGCAGGCATCGAAGAGGACGATGAGCCGCCAGAGGATGCTGTGCAGCGTGGGGCGTTGCCTAGAATGACTCGGCAGCAAATGGAGGAGTACATGTATGGTTCATTGGGCGGGTCCAAAGTCGCTTTTCATAAGTTGAAACGCGAGAGCATCCGCCGGGAATTGGATCGAGTCAACAGCATCTGCGTTCTTACCGAGTTTCAGTGGGGTAAACTCAATGAAGCAATTGAAATTGACATCCAGCACATTGAAAATCGAATCACCTCTTTGCTTAGCGGTTACGACGGGAAAATGACCCCGCAGCTATTGCAGGAGATGCAGCAAAAAGTTTGGCAATTCGCGTCATCGATACAGAATGACAAAGAAGACAAAAACGCTATCTGGCACAAGGTGATGAATTCCCAACTCACCAAAGAACAGCGCGAAAAGATCAAGTTGGATGACGCTACGAAATTGGCCAACCGCGCAAGGACCGATCATCTAAGAAGCCTTTTGATTTTGCAGCGCAAATTGGGATTGACCGAAAGTCAACGCGTAAAAATGGAGGAGTGGCTTAAGCAAGACGGGATCCGCGGATTGGACATTGCTTCGCTCTGCAACAAATTGGCTGATTCCGCAGATTCCCATCACCTACTTAGACCAGCTCAAATCAAAGCTCTTAGGGAATCCCCCGTCCTTTTACCCATGCAACATCAGGCACCTGTGCAATTGAAAGCGCCAGTGCAATTGCAATTACGACGAAACATCCTACCCGCATTGAATGCTGATCCCTTCAAATGAACTCCTTTTCAGACACATTTCGGCTAACGCCACCAGTCAAGTTTCTCGT